>NZ_JBEXEA010000005.1:282801-473137 GCF_040606035.1 Streptomyces sp. NPDC005483 | reverse complement strand
ATGTACCTGCTCATCGACCTGCCCGGCGTCACCATGAGCGGCAAGCTCTACGACTCCGCGCTCGGCCTGGTACTGATCCATGTGGCCTTCCAGTCGGGCTTCTGCGCCTTCGTCCTCAGCAACTACATGCGGATGCTCCCCCACGAACTGACCGAGGCCGCCCTGGTCGACGGTGCCTCGGTATGGCGGATGTACTGGCAGATCGTGCTGCCGCTGTGCAAGCCCGCCATGGCGGCCCTGGGCACGTTGTTGTCCATCTGGATCTACAACGACTTCTTCTGGGCGATCGTGCTGATCTCCACCGGCGAGAACATGCCGATCACCTCGGCACTCAACAACCTCTCCGGCCAGTACTTCACCGACCCCAACCTCGTCGCCGCCGGCGCCCTGCTCACCGCGATCCCCACCCTGATCGTGTACTTCGTGCTCCAGCGCCAGTTCGTCAGCGGACTGACCCTCGGCGCCAACAAGGGCTGACCGCCCTCACCTGAGAGAGAACCACCGTGCCCCACCCCTTCACCCCGCTCGCCTCCGTGCCCGTGGACCCCGTCAGGGCCCGCGTCCACGAGGAGGGCTGGCAGTCCTGGAGCCCCAGCGGCGCGTACGCCCTCGGTGACAAGCCGTACCGCCCGACGAACGACAACTGGGCGACGGTCTGCTACCGGCCGGGCGTCACCGTCCCCGAGGGCGCCTTCCAGGGCGAGGGCCTGCTGGCCCTCGACCCGGGGGACGGATCTCCGGTACGGCTGTGGGCGGCGCCGGACCCGCGGCACGAGGTGCCGTCGATCCGCCTGGTCGCCGAGGGCGCGGTGGTGGAGGTCTCGGCCGACGGCCCGGTGAAGGAGTTCACGGGCACCGACATCCAGTCGGTGCTGGCCGAGTGGGCCGCCGGACTCGGGGTCGAGGCCCCCCGTCCGGCGCCCACCGTCTGGTGCTCCTGGTACGAGTACTTCACCAGCGTCACCGAGGACGACATCCACGAGAACCTCCGTGCGATGGACACCCTCGACCTGCCCGTCGACGTCGTCCAGATCGACGACGGCTACCAGAAGGCCCTCGGCGACTGGCTCACCCTCTCCGGCCGCTTCCGCTCCCGCGCGGGCATCGCCGACGCGATCCGGGCGCGGGGCCGGCGCGCCGGCATCTGGACGGCCCCCTTCCTGGTCGACCCGGCCAGTGACCTGGCCGCCGAGCACCCCGACTGGCTGGTCCAGGGCCTCGACGGAGGCTTCCTGCACGCCGGCCGCAACTGGGGCCACGACCTGTGCGTCCTGGACACCACCCACCCCGAAGCGGCCCAGTACCTGGCGTCGGTCTTCAGGACGCTGGTGTCCGAGGGCTACGACTACTTCAAGGCCGACTTCCTGTACGCGGGGGCGCTGGAAGGCGTACGGCACTCCTCCGAGGACGCGCTCACCGCGTACCGCGCGGGCATCGAGCTGATCCGCGAGGCCATCGGCGAGGACGCCTACCTGCTCGGCTGCGGGGCGCCCGCGCTGCCCTCCATCGGCCTGTTCGACGCGATGCGGGTCAGCCCCGACACGGCCCCGCACCGCCGCCCCGAGGCGGACGACTACAGCCAGCCCGGCCAGGACCCGGCCGAGTTCACCGGCGTCGGCCGCCAGTGGCAGCACGGCCGGCTCTGGGTCAACGACCCCGACTGCCTCATGGCCCGCCCGGCCGTGGAGACCCGCGAGCGCTGGGCGGCCCACGTGGAGGCCACCGGCGGCCTGATGGCGTCCAGCGACCGCCTGCTGTCCCTGGACCAGTGGGGCGTGGAGACGACCCGCCGCCTGCTCGGCGGTGACGTCCGATGATCGCGGAGGGCATCGCCTACGGCGGCGACTACAACCCCGAGCAGTGGCCCGAGGAGGTCTGGGCCGAGGACGTACGCCTCATGCGCGAGGCGGGCGTGAACATGGTCAGCGTCAACATCTTCGCGTGGGCGCTCCTCGAACCCCGCGAGGGCGAGTACGACTTCTCGCGCCTCGACAGGATCCTCGCGCTGCTCCACGAGAACGGCATCGCCGCCGACCTGGCCACACCGACGGCGGCCCCGCCGGCCTGGTTCTTCCGCGAGCACCCGGAGGCGCTGCCGGTCGACAGGGACGGCAGGAGACTGTCGTACGGCAGCCGCCAGACGTTCTGCCCCTCCAGCCCCGCCTACCGGGAGGCGGCCCTGCGGATCGCCCGGGTGCTCGGGGAGCGGTACGCCGACCATCCGGCCGTCGTGATGTGGCACATCCACAACGAGTACGGCTGCCACAACGCGGAGTGCTACTGCGAGGTGAGCGCCGAGTCGTTCCGGCGGTGGCTGCGTGCCCGGTACGGGGACCTGGCGGCCCTCAACGACGCCTGGGGTACGACCTTCTGGAGCCAGTGGTACTACGACTGGGACGAGATCATCCCACCCCGCGCCACCGGTGCCGTGCCCAACCCGACCCACCAGCTGGACTGGCGGCGCTTCTGCAGCGACGAGCTGCTGGCGCTGTGCAAGGCGGAGCGCGAGGTGCTGCGGGAGGCCGCTCCCTCGGTGCCCGCCACCACCAACTTCATGGTGATGTACAACTTCGACGCGCTCGACTACTGGCGCTGGGCACCGGAGCTGGACGTCGTCTCCAACGACCACTACCTGAGGTCGACGGATCCCGAGTCGGAGATCGACATCGCGCTCAGCGGCGACCTGGTCCGCTCGCTGGCGGGCGGCCCGTGGCTGCTGATGGAGCACTCGACCGGCGCGGTGAACTGGCAGCCGGTCAACCGGGCCAAGACAGCGGGGGAGTTGCGCCGCAACGCCCTCGCGCACGTCGCCCGGGGCGCCGACGGCATCGCCTACTTCCAGTGGCGGGCCGCGAAGGCGGGCGCCGAACAGTGGCACTCGGCGATGCTGCCGCACGCGGGCACGGACAGCCAGATCTGGCGTGACGTGGTGGCGCTGGGCGCCGACCTGAAGGCGCTGGCGCAGGTGCGGGGCAGCACGAGCCCCGCCTCGGTCGCCGTCGTCTGGGACTGGAACGCCCGCTGGGCCCTGGAACTCCCCTCCCAGCCCAGCGAGTCGGTCCGCTACCTGGATGTGGTCCGGGCCTGGTACGAGCCGCTGTGGCGCTCCGGCGTGGCGGTGGACTTCGTGCACCCCTCGGCGGACCTCTCGCGGTACCGGCTCGTCCTCGCCCCCGCCCTCTACCTGGTCGACGACGAGGGCGCGCAGAACCTGACGGGCTTCGCGGCCGGTGGCGGCACGCTGGTCGTCGGCTTCCACAGCGGGGCCGTCGACACCGACTGCCATGTCCGCCTGGGCGGTTACCCGGGCGCCTTCCGCGACGCACTCGGCGTCAACACGGACGAACTGTTCCCGTTGCTGCCGGGGGAGTCCCTGGGGCTGAGCGGCGGGGGTACGGCGTCGCTGTGGTCGGAGCGGGTACGGCCGGCCGGCGCGGAGGCCGTGACCTCGTACACCTCGGGCCCGCTGAGCGGAGTCCCGGCGGTGACCCGGCACGCCTACGGCGACGGCGTGGCCTGGTACCTGGCCACCCACCCGGACCCGTCGACGCTGGCGGCTCTGCTGGACCGCATCCGTACGGAGGCGGGCGTGGCGCCGGTACGGGAGACGCCGGAGGGGGTGGAGGCGGTGCTGCGCAGCGGCCAGGACGCCGACTACCTCTTCCTCATCAACCACGGTGAACGGGACGCCGAGGTGCAAGTGGCCTCCCGGGCAACCGAGTTGCTGAGCGGCAAGGGCATCGACGGCGACCGGGTGACGGTGGCGCCGGGCGAGGTGGCGGTCGTACGGGAATCACACTGAGACGACCTTGCCCACCGGGCGGGCCGCTCCTACCCTGATCGTCCGACCGTCCGGTCGTCGACAGGGGGAGCGGCCATGGCCGGAAGACCGTCCGACGCGGAGGTGATCGAGGAGGTCGAGGCGCACGCGCGCCGGCGCGGAGTCGCCGGCGGCCCGACCGGTCCAGGCGCCGAGGCCCCGGTCTGGCAGGTCCTGCTGGACTTCCGTATCGTCCGGTCCATCGAGACGCGGGGTGAGCGGGCGATGCGGGAGCCGGGCAGCCGGGACGACATCGCGAAGCGCCCGACCTACACCGCCATCGGCTCGCATCCGGTCCCCGCGCCCACCGATCCCGAGGAGGCCGGCGCCCGGCTGCTGGTGCGCGAGGGGTCGCTCACCGAGGAGCAGTGCGCGGACTGCCACGGCGGTACGAACAAGTGCGAGGCATGCCGCGGACGAGGTACCCGTGACTGCGTGCGCTTCGTCGACTGCCCCCTCTGCGAGGGCGGTCCGGACGCCTGCTGGGAGTGCGAGGGCACCGGCCGCTCCCGCTCCCGACGACCCCCGCACCTGCGGGCCGGGGCGAGCGCGGCCGACCGGGCGGCCCGGGTCCGCTGCGCGCGCTGCCGTGTCCCCGACGTGGCCTGCCCGAAGTGCCGGGGCCGGCGGCAACTCGACTGCCCCGCCTGCCACAAGAGCGGCCAGGTGGAGTGCGCCGCCTGCTCGGGCGGCAAACGCGTCACCCACCAGGAGTGCCGGGGCACCGGCCGCTTCACGGTATGGACCGAGGGCTGGATCCACCACAACCCGCACCGGGCAAGGGAACGCCGGCTCGGTCGGCTGGACCTCAGACGCCCGACGGGCAACCTCGGCCGCTGGCACGAGACCGTCCTGCGCAGGACCACCGACAAACTCCCGGCCGACCTGGACGAGTCCGACGAAGCCCTGCTCACGCCCCTTCTGACCCCGCGCAAGAACGAAGTGGCCCGCCGCGCGACCCTGCGCCTCCTCCCCCTGGCCCACGTCCGCGTCCACGCCGACCCGCACCGCGACTACTTCGCGTTCCCCACCCACACCGGCATCAAGGTCATCACCCGCCCCACGACGGAACGCTTCCGCCACTTCGCCGCGATCGCCACGGCCTCGGCGCTCCTGGTGGCACTGGTCGCGGTGCTGGCGGTGACGTCACTGCGGTGAGACGCGGCGGGGCGCGGCACCCCCCTCGGCTGCCGCGCCCCTTCCCCGTCCCCCGTCTCCGCGGTGGCTACGGGATGCTGTGGACCTCCGGGAGCGTGCCCGAACGTGCCGCCCGGCCGTACCAGAGGGCACTGGACTTGGGTGTCCGCTCCAGCGTTGCGTAGTCGACATAGACCGCGCCGAAGCGCTTCTCGTAGCCGTACGCCCACTCGAAGTTGTCCAGCAGGGACCACAGGTAGTAGCCGCGGACGTCCGCGCCGTCGGCGATCGCGCGGCGGACCGCGGCGAGGTGGCCGTGCAGATAGGAGATCCGCTCGGGGTCGTGGACACGGCCGTCGGGGTCGGGCTTGTCGTCGTAGGCCGCGCCGTTCTCCGTGATGTACAGCGGCAGACCCGGCGCCTCGCGCGTGTATCGCATGATCAGGTCGTGCAGACCCGTCGGGTCGATCGTCCAGCCCATCTCCGTGCGCTCGCCCGGCGTCTGGTGGAACGTGACGTCGTCCGCGCCCGGCCACGGAGAGTGCGCGCTGCTGCCGTGACCGTCGGCGCGCGGCCCGCTGGTGTCCGCGTCGGCGGACGAGACCAGCGCGGGCGTGTAGTAGTTGAGGCCCAGCGCGTCGAGCGGCTGGTTGATCAGGGCGAGGTCGCCGTCCTCGACGAAGGACCAGTCCGTGATCAGCTCCGTCGCCGTGAACAGCGTCTGCGGATACGCCCCGTGCAGGATCGGCCCGTGGAAGACGCCGTTGGCCAGGTCGTCGATCTTCTGTGCGGCCGCCAGGTCCGCGGCGTCCTGCGAGAAGGGCCTGACCACCGAGGAGTTGAGGCTGAGCGCCACCGAGTTGCGGGCCGGCATCGAGGCGCGCAGGGCCGAAGTGCCGAGCCCGTGCGCCAGGTTCAGCGTGTGGGCCGCCTTCAGCGAGGCCGCGGGGTCGGTACGGCCGGGCGCGTGCACCCCGGAGGCATAGCCCAGGAAGGCCGCGCACCACGGCTCGTTGAGGGTGATCCACTGCTCCACGCGGTCGCCGAGCGCCTCCCCGACGATCTGCGCGTACTCCGCGAAACGGTACGCCGTGTCACGCTCCGGCCAGCCGCCCGCGTCCTCCAGCTCCTGGGGCAGGTCCCAGTGGTAGAGCGTGACGGCGGGCTTGATGCCGTGCGCGAGCAGCTCGTCGACCAGCCGGCGGTAGAAGTCCAGGCCCCGCTGGACGGCGGGACCGCGGCCGGTCGGCTGCACCCGGGACCAGGAGATCGAGAAGCGGTACGCCGTCAGGCCCAGGTCGGCCATGAGCGCCACGTCGTCGCGGTAGCGGTGGTAGTGGTCGACAGCGATGTCACCGTGCTCGCCACCCGCGGTCTTGCCCGGGGTGTGGCTGAAGGTGTCCCAGATGGAGGGCGTACGGCCGTCCTCCCGCACCGCCCCCTCGATCTGGTAGGCGGAGGTCGCGGCTCCCCACAGGAAGGCGGGGGGAAAGGTCACCGGGGTCGCCGGCGATTCGGACTCAGGCATGGAAGCGCTCCCATTGGGGGTCGTTGAACAGACCGACTGATGGAGGGGGGAGGGGAGGAAGAAGAGAGGCCGGGGCGGCGCTGCCCCGGTCCTCGAAGCCACGGGTCAGCCCTTCACGGCGCCCTGCATGATGCCGCCCACGATCTGCTTGCCGAAGATCGCGAAGACGACCAGCAGCGGCAGCGTGCCGAGCAACGCGCCCGCCATGATCAGGGACTGGTCGGGCGTGTAGCCGCGTCCCAGGCCCGCGACAGCGACCTGGACGGTCGGGTTACCGGTCTGGGTCAGAACCAGGAAGGGCCACAGGAAGTCGTTCCAGGTCTGCACGAACACCAACATGCCGAGCACGGCCATCGCGGGGCGCGCGGCCGGGAACACCACGTGCCACACCACGCGCCAGCTGCTCGCGCCGTCCACCCGGGCCGCCTCGATGATCTCGTCCGGCAGCGCCTGGAGCAGGTACTGCCGCATGAAGAACACCCCGAACGCGCTCACCAGCGACGGGAAGATCACCGCCTGGAGCTGGTCGGTCCAGTCGAGCTTGGCGACCATCATGTACAGGGGGATCACGCTCAGCTGCGGCGGCACCATCATCGTGCCGATGACGAGCAGCATCAGGGCGCCCCGCCCGCGGAACCGCAGTTTGGCGAAGGCGAACCCGGCGATCGTCGACAGGAAGACGACGGTGACCGCCGAAACCCCGGCCACGAACGTGGTGTTGAAGAACGCCTCACCGAGGTTGGCGTCGTTCCAGGCGATGTCGAGGTTCTTGAACAGGTTCGCGCCGAACCAGAACGGCGGCGGAGACTCGGCCAGCCGGTTGTTGTCGCGCGAGGCGGCGATCGCCGTCCACACCAGCGGGAACAGCGAGACGATGCTGAACACGGCCAGGATGAGATAGGCGATGGGGCCGGCGTGCAGCTGCCCGCCCGCGCGCGCGGCCTTCATGCCACGTGAGCGATGGGGCGGCTCGGGCGCCGCGTCGGCCGGGGGTTTGGTCAAGGTCGTCGTCACGGCCGGTTCTCCTAACTGCTGGCGCGCAACCGGCGCGAGATGACGTAGTTGACGATGCCGATCACGATGAGGATCAGGAACATCGTCCAGGCGATCGCCGAGGCGCGGCCCAGGTGCTGGTTGACCCAGCCCTGCTCGTACAGGTACAGGCCGAGCGTCTGGAACTGGTGTTCCGCGCCTCCGGAGGAGCCCTTGTTGACGTCGAACAGCAGCGGCTCGCCGAACACCTGGCTCGCCCCGATGGTCGACACCACGGCCGTGAACAGGATCGTCGGACGCAGCGACGGCAGCGTCACATGGAGGAACTGCCGCCAGCGGCTCGCCCCGTCGAGGGCCGCAGACTCGTACAGGTCGAGCGGAATCGCCTGCATCGCCGCCAGATAGATCAGCGCGTTGTAGCCGGTCCAGCGCCAGACGATGATCGTCGAAACGGCGATCTGCGAGGGCCACTTGTCGCCCTGCCAGTCGATCGCGTCGACGCCGACGAAGTGCAGCGCCCAGTTGATCATGCCGTAGTCGCGGCCGAAGAGCAGCACGAACACCAGGGAGGCGGCGGCGATCGAGGTCGCGTACGGCGCGAGCATCACGACCCGGAAGAAGGTCGAGGCGCGCAGTTTGTAGTTGAGGATGTGGGCGATGCCCATCGCCATCAGCAGCTGCGGAACGGTCGAGATGATGCCGATGGTGAGGGTGTTCTTCGCCGCGTTCCAGAAGAACTCGTCGTCGAAGATCCGGGTGTAGTTGCGCAGCCCCACCCAGCTCATGTCGGTCGGCGCCGTCAGTTCCACCTGGTGCAGCGAGGCCCAGCCCGTGTAGATCAGCGGGAACAGGCCGAACGCGATGAACAGCAGGAAGAACGGCGAGACGAACGCGTACGGGCTCCAGCGCATGTCGCGCTGCCAGCGGCGCGAGAGCCGGGCGCGCTTCCTGGCCGCCTCGGGCGATACCGCGTCGGCCGGCGGGCGGCCCGGGGCCGCGCCCCCCTCCTTGGCGGGGGGCGCGGCGATGTCGTTGCGGGTGGCCATACGGGTCACTGGTCCAGGTTGTTGTCGATGGTCTTGACCGCCGTGTTCCAGGCCTCCACCGGCGACTTGCCCTTCGTCACCAGGATGACGCCGTTGTCCGACAGACCCTGCATGATGATCTGGTCCTTCGGGCCGATGACCTGTACCGGGGCCGACTTGGCCGCCTCGGCGAAGACCGGGCCGATCTTGTCCGAACCGGTCATCTCGTTGGTGGCGCCGGTGACTTCGGGCATGGTGTAGGCGGCCGGGGCGCTCGGGAAGCTCGCCTGCACCTTGAACAGCGTCGCCTGCTGCTTCGGCGCGGTCAGCCAGGTGATGAACTCCTGGGCCTCCTTCACGTGCTTGCCGCTCTTCGGCACGGTCAGGAAGGTGCCGCCCCAGTTACCGCTCTTGGGCGAGGTGGCCACGGCCCACTTGCCCTTCGAGTCCGGCTGCGCGTTGCCCTTGATCGTGCCGAGCATCCACGGCGGGCAGGCGATCGCGGCGAACTTGCTCTTGGCTATCGTGGTGTTCCAGGACGGCTGGAACTGCGTCTGAGGCTGGACCAGACCCTCCTGGGCGGCCTTGGCGGTCAGGTTGAACCCGGCGCGGATGGCGGGGTTGGTCTTGTAGATGACCTTGCCGGAGGCGTCGTAGAACTTCTCCTTCTCGCTGCTCAGGATCGCGTTGAGCAGACCACCGGGGGAGTCCATGAAGTAGGTGCCCTTGGGCGCCTTCGCCTTGTACTGCTCGCCGACGTCGACGAGCTTGGACCAGTCGCCCGCCCACAGCGCGGCGACCTTGTCGGGCTCCGTGGGCAGACCGGCCTGCTGGAAGAGGTCCTTGCGGTAGCAGATCGCCATCGGACCGACGTCCGTGCCCAGGCCGATCGTCTGACCGTCCTTCGTCGTGGCCTGCTGCCACTTCCAGTCCAGCCAGTTGCTCTTGTCCACGCCCGCGACCTTGGACATGTCCGTGAGCTTGTCCGCCTGCGTGGCGGTGACCTCGGCGATGTTCGCGACCTCGACGGCCTGGACGTCCATCAGACCGCTGTTGGTGGTGAGGTGGTTGACGAGCGGCGGGTAGTAGTTCTCGTTCCGCTCGATGACGTTCTGGCTGATCTTGATGTTCGGGTGGAGCTTCTCGTACTCGGCGTAGAGGCCGGCTTCCTTGAAGCCCATGGTGCCGAACAGGCCCACGGTGATCGTGGTCTTGCCCTTGCCGCCGCCGTCCGACGAGCCGGAACTGTCTCCGTCGTTTCCGTCGTCGGCACAGCCGGCCAGCAGCCCGGTGCCCAGCGACGCGACGGCCGCGAGGACCAGCGCCTTGCGGGCGATTCGGGTACGTGCTCGCATTGCGTCCTCCTGTTGCCCTGACGTGCCGACCCCCCGGCCAACTGCGTTGTTGGACCCGTTAGTTCTTGCTGCGGCTCGGGCGGGGAACGTGCGGGATATTTATGTGTCAGGTACCGTGGGAGCGCTCCCACAAGTGATGTGTTGAAGGTTCGCGGCTCGGAGCGAGGGTGTCAAGGGAGCGTGCAGGGCGATATCGGTTTGAGATGTTTCCTTCGCTGGGGCGGGACTTTGGCCGCTGCGGAGGGTGGCGCCGTCGAAGCGGGCGGACGGAGACTGTGCGGTGGCGATCACTCATTCGAGGGAGGCTGATCTGTTCTCATGCGACGTAGTCGTGGCGTCGATAGCTTCCTTGTCGTGAAGCTGGTCGTGCAGGTCAAACTCCTGCCGACACCTGTTCAGGCGGCGGCTCTCGAGACGACCCTGCGCGCCTGCAACGAAGCCGCCTCATGGGTGGCCAAGGTCGCGTTCGAGAACTCGGTGTACAAGAACTTCACACTGCGCAAGCACTGCTATACGGAACTCAAGAGCCGGTGGGGGCTGGGCGCGCAGGCTGCCCAGCACGTGATCAAGAAGACGGCTGACGCATACACAGCTCTGCATGCAAACCTGAACGCACACAGTCCCGGCAAGCGAAACCCGAAACGGAAGCCGAGGGATGCGAAGCGCCCCCTCGCGTTCCGTCCGGAATCTGCGCAACCTTACGACGACCGGATGCTCTCCTGGCAGACGGAAGCGCGCACCGTCTCTGTGTGGACGACGCGTGGCAGGCTCAAGGGCATCGCCTTCGTGTGCGGTCCTGAGCAACTCGCCAGGTTGTCCCGGTACCGCAGGGGCGAGTCGGATCTGGTGCACCGCGACGAGGCCTGGTTCCTGCTGGCCACGTGCGAGGTGCCGGAAGCGGCGCTCAACAGCCCTGTGGACTTCCTCGGAGTCGACCTGGGGATTGTGAACATCGCTACCACCAGTGATGGCGAGATCATGTCCGGGCGTCGGCTCAACCGCTCGCAGGGCCTTGAGGGCGCGCTGCGGAGGAAGCTTCAGAAGAAGGGCACGAAGTCCGCGAAACGACGCGCGCAGTGTCGACGCCGGAAGGCGGCGCGGCGGACTCGGGACATCAATCACAAGATCGCGAAACATCTGGTGGCCGAGGCGGAACGCACCGGTCGTGGGATAGCCCTGGAGGACCTGACAGGCATCCGCGAGCGGGTACGGCTTCGTAAGCCCCAACGGGCCACGCTCCACTCTTGGGCCTTCGCCCAGTTGGGGAGGTTCATCGCGTACAAGGCCCGCCGGGCGGGTGTGCCGGTGGTGTACGTCGATCCGGCGTACACCTCGCGCACCTGCGCCGAGTGCGGCCACGTGGACAAGGCGAACCGGGTCTCCCAGGCGTGGTTCGCGTGCCGGTCCTGCGGATTCGTTGATCACGCGGACCGGAACAGCTCCCGCAACATCCGCGCCCGTGCGTGGGAGTTGTGGCGAAGCGGGGCCCGGTCAGTGGCCCCTGCCGGCCCCGGACGGGGACGGCTGAACGCGGGCGAAGCATCACCGCCAGTGGTGCCCGCCACGCAAGCTTTGCCGCGCAAGCGGCGGGCGGCTGACCCCGTTACCGGCCCACCGAGGCTGTCAGCGTTTGAGGGTCAGGCCGATCAGGTCTGAGCGGGGCACGGTGGAGGTGGCCCCCGCGACAGTCACGCCCACACGCGGGACTGTTAAATTCCAGGCCAGCTTAGATACACGGTGGGAAGGCGGAGCCCATGGCAAGCCACGGAGCGCGGAGCCGGAGCGGTGGCCGGCCCACCCTCGAGGAGGTCGCCGCGCGCGCCGGCGTCGGCCGGGGCACCGTTTCCCGGGTGATCAACGGCTCGCCCCGGGTCAGTGACGCCACCCGCGCGGCGGTCGAGGCGGCGGTGGCGGAGCTCGGGTACGTCCCGAACACGGCCGCGCGCGCCCTGGCGGCGAACCGCACGGACGCGATCGCGCTGGTCGTGCCCGAGCCGGAGACGCGGTTCTTCGCGGAGCCGTACTTCTCGGACATGCTCAAGGGCGTCGGCGCGGAGATCTCGGAGACCGAGATGCAGCTCCTGCTGATCTTCGCGGGTAGCGACCGCGAACGCCGCCGGCTCGCCCAGTACCTGGCCGCGCACCGGGTGGACGGCGTGCTGCTGGTGTCGGTCCACGCCGACGACCCGCTGCCCGACCTGCTGGCCCAGCTGGAGATCCCGGCCGTGATCAGCGGCCCGCGCTCGGCCGCGGAGACGCTGCCCTCCGTCGACTCCGACAACTACGGCGGCGGCCGCTCGGCCGTGGAGCACCTGCTCGCCGGCGGCCGCCGCACGATCGCGCACATCACAGGCCGCCTCGACGTCTACGGCGCCCAGCGGCGCGTCGACGGCTACCGGGACGCGCTGCGCGACGCGGGCCACGAGGTGGACGAGCGGCTGATCGAGGCCGGTGACTTCACGGAGGAGGGCGGTCGCCGGGCGATGACGAAGCTGCTGGCCCGCCGTCCGGACCTGGACGCGGTCTTCGCCGGCTCCGACGTCATGGCGGCCGGCGCCCGCCAGGTGCTGCGCGAGGAGGGCCTCGGCATCCCCTCGGACGTGGCCCTGATCGGCTACGACGACTCGGCCATAGCGCGCCACATGGACCCGCCCCTCACCAGCGTCCGCCAGCCCATCGAGGAGATGGGCCGCCACATGATCGACCTCCTGCTCTCGGAGATCGCCGACCGCCGCCCGGCGGTGTCCCGGGGACTGGAGCGCCGCCAGGTGGTTCTGGCCACCGAACTGGTGGCTCGGGCCTCGTCCTGACCTCTTCGTCCGACCCGACCACCAGCCACAGCGGCATCAAGAGGTTGAACGCAAGGATCACCCGTGACTGCCCATCCCCTGCTGGACGTTGACGAGATCCCCGAGTCCGAGCCGTACCTGCGGAGCGTGGGCGAGGTGTTCCGGTCCTTCCGCGAACAGGATTCCGGCTGCATCTCCCACGGCGTGCGGCTCCCCGACGGCACCCGCTGGTTCGTGAAGGAGGCCACCACCGACCGGGCCCAGAGCTCCCTCGACCGTGCCTGGGCCTTCCACGGGACGGTCCGGCATCCGGCGATCGTCCCCCAGTCGCACCGGATCGGCGTCGGAGACCGCCGTACGGCCGTCGTCATGCCGTGGCACGACGGCGAGATCCTCTACGACCCGACGGCCCGCGCCCGCTTCCGTGCCCTGCCGCTCGCCCGCGTCCACCACGCCGTGGACCGGGTCCTGGACGCCCACCTCGCCGTCGAGGCCGCGGGCCAGGTCGCCGTCGACCTCTACGACGGTGCCCTTCTCTACGACTTCGACGCCCACGAGCTCCGCCTCATCGACCTCGACGAGTACCGCCCGGGCCCGTTCGTCCTGGCCGAGGACCGGCTTCCCGGCTCCGCCCGCTTCATGGCTCCCGAGGAGTGGCGGCGCGGCGCCATCATCGACACCCGCACCACCGTCCACGTCCTCGGCCGCACCGCCCGCCTCCTCCTGGACGCCGGCCCGGGCGAGGACGCCTTCCGCGGTACCCGCGCACAGCTCGCGGTCGTAGCACGGGCCACGCGTCCCGAACCGGGCGAACGGTTCGGCAGCGTACGGGAGTTGGTGGAGGCGTGGCGGGCGGTGTCGTAGCGCGGCGGCTCAGGCGGTCGGTCCTGAAGGCCGTAACCGAGTGACTCAGGCCTTGTCGAAGTAGTGGCCCGCCGCCAGGTCCGGGAGCAGCGCGGGCTGCTCCGGCCGCCAGCCGAGCAGCTTCTGCGTGAGTGCGCCCGAGGCCCGCATGTCGATGGCGGCGAACCGGCCGAGCCAGCCGAAGTGGTCGGTGGCCTCCGCGGGGGCCACGCTCGCGACCGGCACATCGAGTCCCCGCCCGATCGTCTCGGCGATCTCACGGAACGGCACCCCCTCGTCCCCGATCGCGTGCAGCCGCACGCCCGCCGGTGCCGCCTCCAGCGCGAGCCGGAACAAGCGGGCCGCGTCCAGTCGGTGGACGGCCGCCCAGCGGTTGGAGCCGTCGCCCACCATGGCGGAGACGCCCTTGTCGCGTGCGAAGTCGATGAACATGGGCACGAAGCCGATGTCGCCCTCGCCGTGCACGCTCGGGGGAAGCCGCAGCACCGACGAGCGCACCCCGTGCTCGGCGAGCGCGAGCGCCGCGGACTCCGAGGCGTGCCGGTGCTTGGCGGGGGAGTCCGGGTCGGCAGGGTCCTCCTCGGTGCCGACGCGTCCCGGCGCGGTCAGCAGTCCCGAGGTGACCACGAAGGGCTTGCCGGTGCCTTCGAGCACCCCGCCGATGGCCTCGATCGCCCTGAGGTCGGCCTCGCCCGAGGCGCCCAGGTTGGTGAAGTCGTGGATGAAGGCCAGGTGGGCGACGCCGTCGGCCGCCTCGGCACCCCGTTGCAGACTGTCGAGGTCGGTCAGGTCGCCGCGGTGCACCTCCGCTCCGACGGCCTTCAGCGCCTGCGCGGACCGGTCCGAACGGGCCAGGCCCACGACCTCGTGCCCGGCGCTCAGAAGTTCACGGGTGACGGCGGAACCGACGAAGCCGGTCGCACCGGTGACGAATACACGCATGGTGATCCTTCGCTGTGACGAGTGAATTCCTCTCACAGCGTGCGAAGGCGGGGCTACGCCAGTCCAAAGCCTGTTTCGCATGACGCAATACGGAACAGGCATGACCGCAGGTGGAGAGGGTTTTCGGTGCGAATCGGCTGCGGACACGGGCGTACGCTCCAGGCATGACCGACCTCGACCTCCGGCTGGTCCGGTACTTCACGGCCGTCGCCGAGCACCGGCACTTCGGGCGGGCCGCCGACGCGCTGCACATCACCCAGCCGTCGCTGAGCCGGCAGATCAGGCGCCTCGAGCAGCAGCTGGGCGCCCGGCTGCTGGAGCGGACCCCGCAGGGGAGCAGGCTCACCGAGGCGGGGGAGGTCTTCCTGCCCCGGGCGAAGGCGCTGCTGCGTTCGGCGGCTCAGGCGGCGAGCCTCACCCGGGCGGCCGCCGAGCCGAGCCGGATCACCGTGGGGTACACGGCGGGGATCATCGTCACGCCGGCGGTGCGCGCACTGTGCGAGCGGTTCCCGGACGCCGACGTCAGGACCGCGCACATCGGCTGGGGCGAGCGGATGACGGCCCTGCCCGAACTCAAGGTCGACGCGTTGGTGACCCGGCTCCCCTTCCCGGTCGACGGGGCACAGGTGACGGTCCTGTACGGCGAACCCCGGGCGCTGGTGCTCCCGGTCACCCATCGCCTCGCCGGCAAGGAGTCCGTCACCCTCGACGACATCGCCGACGAGCCGCTGGTCCGGGTGGCCGACGAGACCTGGAACGCGTACTGGCGCATCGACCCGCGTCCGGACGGCAGCCCGGCACCCGACGGACCCCTGGCCGACGCCCTGGAGGACAAGTTCGAACTCGTCGCCTCCGGACAGGCCCTCGCCATCACGGCGTTGCCCCGGGCCGGTGGGATCCGCCCCGACGTCACCGCGATCCCGCTGCACGGTGTCGAGCCGGCCCATGTCGTCCTCGCGACCCGCACCGAGGACCGGAGCCGGCTGGTCGCGGCCTTCCGCAAGGTCGCGCAGGCCGTCCTCAAGGCGCCCGGCTCCTGAAACGACCTCAGCCGGTGACCTTGTCTCCAAGGTCACCGGCTGAGGTGAATGGGGTGAGTGACGGGACTTGAACCCGCGGCCACCTGGACCACAACCAGGTGCTCTACCAACTGAGCTACACCCACCATGTTCGGCTGTTCGGATTTCTCCGACCGGCCGAGAAAAAGTGTACAGGGTCTGAAGGGGTGCTCGCGCCCGGCTTTTACCGCGCAGGCAGCACGTGCTTCGCGGCGATCGTCTTGGCGGTGTCGGAGTCGGGTCCGGGCTGCGGGACGAAGATCGCCTCGCGGTAGTAGCGCAGTTCCGCGATGGACTCGCGGATGTCGGCGAGGGCGCGGTGGTTGCCGTTCTTGTCCGGGCTGTTGAAGTAGGCCCGCGGGTACCAGCGCCGGGCGAGCTCCTTGACGGAGCTGACGTCCACGATCCGGTAGTGGAGGTAGTCCTCCAGGGTGGGCATGTCCCTCAGCAGGAAGCCGCGGTCGGTGCCGACGGAGTTGCCGCACAGCGGGGCCTTGCCGGGGTCCTTGACGTGCTCGCGGACGTAGGAGAGGACCTGCTCCTCGGCGTCGGCGAGGGTGGTGCCGCCGGACAGCTCCTCGAGCAGTCCGGACGCGGTGTGCATCTGACGCACCACCTCCGGCATCGTCTCCAGCGCCTGGTCCGGCGGGCGGATGACGATGTCCACACCGTCACCGAGCACGTTGAGCTCGGAGTCGGTGACGAGGGCGGCAACCTCGATGAGCGCGTCGTCGGACAGCGAGAGGCCGGTCATCTCGCAGTCGATCCACACCATGCGATCGTTCATGCGAACACCCTACGGCTGACGTCTGCTTTTGTGGCGCCCCCTGTCGGTGCCGGGCACCGGGAACGCCGGGCGGACCCTCACGGCCGCGCCCGGCGTCAGGACGTCACGCTCCGCTGCGCTGCCCCGGCAGGCTCGCCCGGCCGCCGCCGACGTACAGCTCGCGGCCGTTGTCGGAGTGCGGGCCCACGGGGGCGGGGGTGCGGCGGGTCTGGAGCGGTACCGGGCCGCTCTCCGGGTGCAGCGGCACGGGCGCGCTGGGCGCGGGGCCCGTCGGGCCCCCCACCGGACCGTCGCTGTCCACGGGCTTGTCGCCCTGCGGCCGGCGGGCCCGGTACGCGGCCCGGTAGGCGGCCGGGGACGAGCCCAGCTGCCGCCGGAAGTGCCCGCGCAGCGCCACCGGCGAGCGGAAGCCGCAGCGGCCCGCGACCTCGTCCACCGAGTAGTCCGACGTCTCCAGGAGCCGCTGCGCCTGCAGCACCCGCTGGGTGATCAGCCACTGAAGCGGGGCCGAACCCGTCAGCGAGCGGAACCGGCGGTCGAACGTACGACGGCTCATGTACGCCCGCGCCGCCAGCGTCTCCACGTCGAACTGCTCGTGGAGGTGCTCCAGCGCCCAGGCGACGACCTCGGCGAGCGGGTCGGCGCCGATCTCCTCCGGTAAAGACCTGTCGAGGTAGCGCTCCTGACCGCCCGAGCGGCGCGGCGGGACCACCAGTCGGCGGGCCAGCGCGCCGGCCGCCTCGTTGCCGTGGTCCGTCCGCACGATGTGGAGACAGAGGTCGATTCCGGCCGCGGTACCGGCCGAGGTCAGTACGTCGCCGTCGTCCACGAAGAGTTCTCGTGGATCCACGTGCACCGACGGGTAGCGCTTGGCCAGCGTCGGCGCGTACATCCAGTGTGTCGTCGCGGGGCGGCCGTCCAGCAGGCCCGCCGCCGCCAGCACGAAGGCGCCGGTGCACAGCCCGACTATGCGGGCGCCTTCCTCGTGCGCCCGGCGCAGAGCGTCGAGCGCCTCCTCCGGTGGCGGTGAAGTGATCGAACGCCAGGCCGGTACGACGACCGTCCCGGCGCGTGAGATCGCTTCCAGGCCATGCGGTGCGGTGAGTTCCAGGCCCCCTGTGGTCCGCAGTGGGCCTTCCTCGCCGCCGCACACCAAAAGGCGGTAGCGCGGCACGCCGGCGTCCTGGCGGTCAATCCCGAACACCGACAACGGTATGGAACTCTCGAAAATGGGGCCGCCGCTGAACAGCAGCACCGCGACGATCTCCTTGCGGCGTCGCCCGGAAAGCTTCCGGGCCGCGGCTTCCGGCGCGGCAGTGGAGTCGTGGCTCATCCTGCTAAGCCCCCCTCGGTGGTCGCGGCGCCCCTAACTTGTCGGGCATGTCGCTCCAGCACGTTTCCCCTCGGTCCTGCACGAGTCCCCCGCCGTAAGACGTCAAGATCGAATCTACTGTGTCCCGTGGTGTCGGCGTGACCAGTTCGTCATCCGGCACATTGTCGACATGGCAACTTGGCGTAAAGCATTCGATCACGAAGCGTTGCACTCGTGGGCCGTGCAGGGAAGTGCGCCTTGTGGCAGTGGCTAATCCACGTAGGGTGCACGAGGCCCCGGAGACCCTATCCGTGCAGGTGGAACGGGGGTTGGGGGGTGGTCGGACCAAGGGACACGCCCAAGGCGGAAGTTGGCTGAAAAGAATCGTCCGGGTGCATGGAAACCGGTCAGCCGCCCGGTGTAGTTCCCCCGGTGTGACGACCGCCTCGACGGGCCCCGGTACCACTCCTGTGATGACGGCCACGACGGGGCGCCCGCTCCTCGGCGTGCAGTCGGGCCGCGCCGCGCTCCGACTGGCGCAGGAGGATACGGCAGACGGCCGTGACGGCGGCGAGACCGAGGGCGGTGCCCGTCGCGCCGGCCAGTGAGGTGCCGTACCAGACGAGCACCACGGGGACGAGGACGCAGCTGAACGCCGCCCATCGGACCACGTCCGTGGTGGAGTCCTCGGAGGGCGGTCGGTGTCCGGTCATCGCGTGCTCCCTGTGGCGTCTCCCCGCGGTGTGGCTCACGGGTTCAACGCGTGTTCGACCCTTCGGTCACTGTGTCGAGGGGCCGTCCGGGGGGCCCTCCGGTGGTCCGGGGCCGGGGCCGCAGCGTGAATCCTGTGCAAACCGCCTGTACAGCGCAGCAACCATTGCGTTACGGGCGCCCCCTCGTGCATGCTCCCTGGAACCCCCACAGACCGTGGGCGGGCTCTGGGCTAAGGAGGCGTGGCGCCGTACCCTTGAGGGTATGGGGTGGGGAAGATGATTCCCGGACACGGCTCCGCCGCACAGGGTCGTCCCTCCCACACAAGGATCACAACGCCGAGACAGCCATGGCCGGTCACGAATTCTTCGAACCTGCGGACCGCAAGCGGCCCGTCGCCGACCCTACGGCGGCCGAGCCCCTGGCGGCGGAAGAGCCACGCCATTCCTGCGACCCCGCCTTCAAGCACGGCGTCGTGGTCGGCTTCGACGGCTCCACATCCAGCGAGCGCGCCCTCGCGTACGCGATCGGCATGGCCCATCGCTCCGGCTCGGGCCTGATCATCGTGCATGTCGCCAACCGGCTGCCCACCACCGTGTGGGCCGGCTGCGAGCCACCGGTCTTCGTCGACGTGCCGGACCACCGCACCGAGGTGCTCGGTCTGGAGCTCGCCTGCGCGGAGTACCTGGCGGAGGTGCCCTGGATCCTCGTCGAGCGCGGCGGGGACATCTGCCACGAACTCGAAGAGGTCGGGCGGGAGTACGAGGCGGACGCGATCGTCGTCGGCTCCACCCACGGCATCGTGGGGCGCATCTTCGGCTCCGTCGCGGGGCGGCTCGCCAAGCGGGCGAAGCGGCCCGTCATCGTCATTCCCTGACTCGCCGTTCTCTCAGGTGAAACAGACGAATTTCACTCGTGCGCAGAGGTGTTTGTGCCTTTGTGAAGGGCATATACCGGTCAACGCACCCCTGCACCCGCACGAAGGGAGCCCGCCGTGGACAACGTGACGGCGGCCGCTGACGCCATGTCAATCGCCCGGTACGTGGGGGGCGTTGCCCTTTTTGTGGCCGGACTGCTCGCCTTCCGCGACGGTGACTTGCTCACCCTCGCAGGCCCCGATCAACTCGCCCAGGGCGCCTACGCGTTGTTCTTCGTCTGCCTGGTGCTGCTCGCGATCGGTGTGTTCGCCGACAACGACGGTCCCGCCAAGGTCGGGGGCTGGTTCGCCGTGGTCGCGGGGGCCGCGGCGCTCGCGCACTGGCCCACGGTGCTTCCCCGACGTGCTGCCGGCCGGGGCGTGACGGCCACCGGTTAGCCGCGCGGGCCGGGGAGTTGGGCGGCTCCCCGGCGACTGAGACGGACCCCCCGTGCCAGGTGGCATCACGTGGGGGTCCGTTCCGTCGGGCGGCGCTTACTCGACCGTCACCGACTTCGCGAGGTTCCGCGGCTTGTCGATGTCGCGACCCAGGGACAACGCCGTGTGGTAGGCGAGGAGTTGGAGGGGGATGCCCATCAGGATGGGGTCCAGTTCGTCCTCGTTCTTGGGGACCACGATCGTCTCGTCGGCCTTTTCCTGGTACTGGTGGGCGACCGCCAGGATCCGGCCGCTGCGGGCCTTGATCTCCTCCAGGGCGGCGCGGTTCTTCTCCAGGAGGTCGTCGTCGGGGACGATCGCCACCGTGGGCAGGGCGGGCTCGATCAGGGCCAGGGGGCCGTGCTTGAGCTCGGAGGCGGGGTAGGCCTCCGCGTGGATGTAGGAGACCTCCTTGAGCTTCAGGGAGGCCTCGCGGGCCACCGGGTAGCCCCGGACGCGGCCGATGAAGAGCATCGAGCGGGCCTCGGCGTACTGCTCGGCCAGCTTCCTGATGTGCTCCTCCTGCTCCAGCATCTCGGTGATCTGCGCAGGCAGCTTGCGCAGGCCCTCGATGATCCGCTTGCCGTCGCGGACCGAGAGGTCGCGGGTGCGGCCCAGATGCAGCGCGAGAAGCGCGAAGGCGACCGTGGTGTTGGTGAAGCACTTCGTGGAGACCACGCAGACCTCGGGGCCGGCGTGCACGTAGATGCCGCCGTCCGCCTCACGGGCGATCGCGGAACCGACCACGTTCACCACGCCCAGGACGCGCGCGCCCTTGCGCTTCAGCTCCTGGACGGCCGCGAGGACGTCGTAGGTCTCACCGGACTGGGAGACCGCGATGTAGAGGGTGTCGGGGTCGACGACCGCGTTGCGGTAGCGGAACTCGGAGGCCGGCTCGGCGTCCGCGGGGATGCGGGCCAGCTCCTCGATCATCTGGGCGCCGATCATGCCCGCGTGGTACGAGGTGCCGCAGCCGAGGATCTTCACGCGGCGGATCTGGCGGGCCTCGCGGGCGTCCAGGTTGAGGCCGCCCAGGTGCACGGTGGAGAAGCGGTCGTCGATGCGGCCGCGCAGGACGCGGTCCACGGCGTCGGCCTGCTCGTGGATCTCCTTGTGCATGTAGGTGTCGTGGCCGCCCATGTCGTAGGAGGCGGCCTCCCACTCGACGGTGGTGGGCTCGGCCGTCGTACGGGTTCCCTCCGTCGTGTAGGTGCGGAAGTCGTCGGCCTTGAGCGTGGCCATCTCGCCGTCGTCCAGCGTGACGATCTGGCGGGTGTGGGCGACCAGCGCGGCGATGTCCGAGGCGACGAACATCTCCTTCTCGCCGATGCCGAGGACGACCGGGGAGCCGTTGCGGGCCACCACGATGCGGTCGCTGAAATCGGCGTGCATCACGGCGATGCCGTAGGTGCCCTCGATCACCCGCAGGGTGTCGCGGACCTTGTCCTCCAGCTTCTCCGCCTGGGAGCGCGCGATGAGGTGGACGAGGACCTCGGTGTCGGTCTCGGAGAGGAACTCGACGCCGTCCGCCTCCAGCTTGCGGCGCAGGTCGGAGGCGTTGTCGATGATGCCGTTGTGGACGACGGCGACCTTGTTGTCGGCCGACATGTGCGGGTGGGCGTTCACGTCGGAGGGGGCGCCGTGGGTGGCCCAGCGGGTGTGGGCGATGCCGGTCGTGCCCTTGAAGCGGGCCGGGACCTTGGCCTCCAGGTCGCGCACCCGGCCCTTGGCCTTGACCATCTTCAGGCCGGCCGTCTTCGGGGAGGTGACGACGATGCCCGCCGAGTCGTAACCGCGGTACTCCAGGCGCTGCAAGCCCTCCAGCAGCAGCGGGGCGACATCACGCTTCCCGATGTATCCGACAATTCCGCACATGTAGGTGTGTCCCCTAGCCGTAGACCATGCGGCGCAGCTGCCTCAGCGTCAGCTCAGGCGGCGCCACCGCTCGATATTTCAGGTCCGCCTCGATCCGTCCGAAGATCTCCGCGTTCACCAGGCCCTGGGCCTGGAGTTCGCGGTGGCGGCGACGGACGAATTCCTCGGTCGTCTCGTCGAAGAAGGCGAGCACGTCCTGGATCACGCGCAGTGCCTCGCCCCGGCTGAGGGGCGTGGACCGCGTCAGATGATCAACGAGTTCGTCGTGCACCCGGTAGATCCTGGGGTACCGGAAGCTCTTTCGCAAGAATCCTGCCCGATATCGGGCAAGAGGCTGTTGATGTTCTTATGAACGTCTGTTCGCGAGTTGTCCATCCTGCGTCTCACACCTCGTCGCTCATGGAGACGAGTTTCAGACGCCATGGACATTCCTCGCATGGGAGTACCCGAGCAGCTCGCCGAGCGCATGAGCATGGCCGAGCAGCACGAGTACCTGCGCACCAGATTCTCCCGCCGCAACATGATCAGGGGCGGCGCCGTCACGCTGGGCGCCGTCGCGGGTGGCGCGTTCGTGCCGGGCGCCGTCGCCCAGGCCGCGACGCCGACCCGGACCTTCGCCAGTGCCGAGAGCGTCGACGGCGCCCTCGTCGCTCCCTTCGGCCGCCACCTCGCCTACGGCAACGACCCGCGCACCGAGATGACCGTCTCCTGGCAGGTGCCGGTCGCGGTCAAGAAGCCGTTCATCCGGATCGGCGCCCGCCCCTGGGACCTCTCCCGCAAGATCGAGGCCGAGGTGCGCACCCTGTACACCCCGGCCGGTGTAGGCGCGAGCGCCGATCACACCCAGTACTACGTGCACGCCAAGCTGAGCCGGCTGCGCCCCGGCCAGACCTACTACTACGGCGTCGGCCACCAGGGCTTCGACCCCGCCGAGCCGCACCTGACCGGCACCCTGGGCACCTTCACCACCGCGCCCGCCCACAAGAAGCCGTTCACCTTCACGGCCTTCGGCGACCAGGGTGTCAGCTACCACGGCCTGGCCAACGACAGCCTGCTCCTCGGCCAGAACCCGGCCTTCCACCTGCACGCCGGCGACATCGCCTACGCCGACCCGGCAGGCCAGGGCAAGTCGGCCGACACCGGCTTCGACTCGCGGGTGTGGGACCAGTTCCTCGCCCAGACCGAGTCCGTCGCCAAGTCCGTGCCGTGGATGGTGAGTTACGGCAACCACGACATGGAGGCCTGGTACTCGCCCAACGGCTACGGCGGCGAGGAGGCCCGCTTCACGCTCCCCGACAACGGGCCGGACAAGGCACACCTGCCGGGCGTCTACTCCTTCGTCTACGGCAACACGGCGATCATCTCGCTGGACCCGAACGACGTCTCCTTCGAGATCCCGGCCAACCTCGGCATCTCCGGCGGCACCCAGACCACGTGGTTCGAGGGGCAGCTGAAGAAGTACCGGGCCGCGAAGGACATCGACTTCATCATCGTGTTCTTCCACCACTGCGCCTACTGCACCTCCACCGCGCACGCCTCGGAGGGGGGCGTGCGCCAGGAGTGGGTGCCGCTGTTCGAGAAGTACACGGTGGACCTGGTCATCAACGGCCACAACCACCAGTACGAGCGCACCGACGTCATCAAGGGCGACAAGGTCTCCAAGAAGCTCCCGATCGGTGAGACCGCGTACTCCGAGACCGAGGGCGTCGTCTACGTCACGGCGGGCGCCGCGGGCCGCAGCCTGTACGCGTTCACCGCGCCGGACTCCTACGAGGGGCACCTGAACGAGCAGGAGTCCGTCGCCTCCTTCATCAACACCAAGGACGGCAAGGTCAACGAGACGGTGGCCTGGTCCCGGGTCCGCTACCTCAACTACTCCTTCCTGCGCGTGGACGTGGAGCCCGCGTCGAAGGGCCACTACGCCAAGCTGAAGGTGTCGGGCATCGCCGAGACCGGCGACCGCATCGACCACTTCACGGTGGCGCGCAGGGCGAAGTAACGCCCCCCGCGAGGCTGTCGGCCGCGACCGGAGGAGAAGGCGTTTCCGGCCGTACACCCGGCAGTCTGCGCAGGTGGACGGCGGCGGCCCGGACCGGGTGGGAAAACCCGGCCGGACCGCCGCCGCGGTCGAAGTCCGTGTGCAGTCCTTCTGGGGGCCGCTGGGCTCCGTCCGGGAAGCCGGGCGCAGGAGTCCGGAACGGTCGCCCCGCAGCCACCCGAAGGCCGTGCGCGGCGCGGACTGCCGGCTCCGGTGTGCTCGCGCCGACGTGCTCCACCGCCACCACGCACAGGCGGCCGCCCGTGATCAGTGCGGTCACGCCCGAGCTCCAGCCCGCGACCAGGCCGCCGAGGTGCCGGCCCGCCCGGCCTCCTCGGCGAGCGGTGCCCGGGCGGGGCTCGCCGCCGTGGCGGGTGCTCGGAGATCACCGTCTCGTCCTCCGGGGGGCACGGAAAGAGGCGGGGCGCGGGAGGACCGTACTCCCGCGCGCGACCTGGCCGCCGCGCAGGTCGCCGAGGTGCGGGCCCCGCCCGGCCTCCTCGGCGAGCACTGCCCGGGCGGGGTCCGCCGCCGTGGCGGGTGCTCGGAGATCACCGTCTCGTCCTCCGGGGGGCACGGAAAGAGGCGGGGCGCGGGAGGACCGTACTGCCGTGCCCCGCCTGGCAGTTGGGCCGTACTACAGGCCCGCGATCGGGTTGTGCAGCGTGCCGACCAGCTGGAGCGCGCCCGACGGGTCCGTCAGGTCCACCATCTGCTTGTTGTTGCGCAGCTGGAGGCGGTTGAGGCAGGAGAGGGCGAACTCGGGCGCGAACATGTCGAACCGCTCGAATTTGTCGGCCAGTTCGGGCACCGAGTGCTGGTAGTCGCGGGTGACCTCGGCGACCGTGCGCCAGAAGTCCTCCTCCTCCAGGATTCCCTCGGCGGCGAGGTTCGCGGCGAGGAAGCGGAAGAAGCAGTCGAAGACGTCCGTGAAGATCGACAGGAGTTTCTTGTCGTCGGGGACCTCGACGCGCAGCCGCTCGACCGCCGGCGGCAGCACCGCCTCGGGGTCCATGACGGCGATCTCCTCGGCGATGTCCTTGTAGATCGCGCGCTCGACCATGCCGTCCTTGAGGACCAGGATGACGTTCTCGCCGTGCGGCATGAACACCAGGTCGTAGGCGTAGAAGCTGTGCAGGAGCGGGGTGTAGTAGGCCCGCAGGTAGCGGCGCAGCCAGTCGGTCGGGGTGAGGCCCGACTGCTCGATGAGAGCGCCCGCGAAGGACCGGCCCTCGTGGTCGACGTGGACCAGGGAGGCCATGGTGGCGAGCGACTCGCCGTCCTGGAGGGACGGGACCGGGCTCTCACGCCACAGCGCGGCCAGCATCTTGCGGTACGCCGAGTAGCGGTCCGTGGCGGCCTCGTACTCCAGGTGCCGGTAGCCGACGGCGGCCCGTTCGCGGATGATCGAAAGGCCGGTGGACTTCAGCACCGGGTCGCCGTCGATGAGTCCGGCGAGCCAGTCGTTGATGGCCGGGGTCGCCTCCATGTACGCGGCCGAGAGTCCGCGCATGAAGCCCATGTTGAGGACGGACAGGGCCGTCTTCACATAGTGCTTCTCCGGGTTCGACCTGTTGAAGAAGGTCCGGATGGACTGCTGGGCCAGATACTCGTCGTCGCCCTCGCCGAGGCAGACGAGCAGATCGCGGGCGACCTCGGCGGCGAAGGTGACGGTGAGCTTGTTCCACCACTGCCAGGGGTGGACGGGGATGAGGAGGTAGTCGGCCGGGTCGAGGCCCTTGTCGCGCAGGACGCCGTGGAAGCGCTCGACGGTCTCCTCGCCCAGCTCCTGGCGTACGAAGGACTCGTACTCGATGCCGACCCCGGCCGTGAAGGCGGCGCGGGAGCGGTGCGCGGCGAGCCAGACCAGGCGGACCGGGCTCGCGGTCTCCGGGGCGTACGAGAGGTACTCGTGGATGCCGAAGCCGAGCCGTCCGTTGTTGGCGACGAAGCAGGGGTGGCCCTCGGTCATGCCGGTCTCGATGTCCTGGAAGCCTGCACGAGCGAGCTCGGCGACCGGGATCCGCGGCTTGGTGAGTTTGTAGCAGGTGCCGGAGAGGGTGGAGGAGATCTCCTCCAGGTAGACCGGCAGGATCTCGTCGCTCAGGCCGAGGGTCTGCTTGAGCTCGATGAAGAAGTCCAGGGCGGCCAGCGGGAGTTCGGTGCCGTCGCGGTGCCGGGTGATGGAGTCCGCGTCGACCTGCCAGTGGTCGAGGGCGCGGCGCACGGCTGTGAAGTCGTAGTGGGTCTTTCCGTCGTCGCTGCGGACGACGTACTGATCCTTGTCCGTCTCCTCGGGCTCGAGCAGCCGCTCGTGCGCGAACTCGGCGAGGCCCTTGCGGATCAGCATGCGGTTGGCCGTCTCCCAGCGCTCGGGGGAGAGGTGGGACACGGCGTCGGCGAGGCTCATACGGTCACCCCCGTGGCGGCCGAGAACTGTTCCCGCGTGCAGAAGCTCAACAGGGCCTTCTTCTCCGGCTTCTGGATCTCGCGCTCGGGCACGAACCCAACCGCCTCGTTCAGGGCGTGGACGGCCTTGTTGGAGACGTCCGGCTCGACGACCACCCGCCGGGCGGCCGGGTCCTCGAAGAGGTGGGCCATCACGGCGGTGATGACGGACCGGGTGAACCCGTGGACGGGCCGGTCGGTCGCCGGGGTGAGGAAGTGCATGCCGAGGTCGCCGGGCCGGGGCTCGTACAGCCCGACCAGCTCGCGGTGGGCGGGGTCGTACCGCTCCATCAGGAAGGCGGGCCGGCCGTCCTCGCCGAGGCCCAGCAGCGCGTGGTGGTGCTCGTCGGCCGCGATGTCCATGTACGCGCGCTCGACGTCCTCCAGTTTCGCGTCCTGCATCATCCAGAACGCGGCCTTGGGGTGGGTGACCCACTTGTGCACCAGCTCGGCGTCCTTCAGGGGGTCGAGGGGGCGGAAGGTGAACGTGCCCACGGCAGTGGTGCTCATGCGGAGAACTCCTGGAACGCGATCGTCTTCTCGACCGGGTAGTACTCGGTGCCGAGCAGTTCCCGGATGATGCAGCTGTTGCGGTAGGCGCCCATGCCCAGGTCGGGGCTGGTGACGCTGTGGGTGTGGACCCCGGCGTTCTGCAGGAAGACGCCTCTGCCCGTCACGTCGATCGCGTAGGTGCGGGACACGTCGAAGTTGCCCTGGGAGTCGTACACCAGGCGGTCCTTGACCGGGGCCAGGAACTCCGGCTCGGCGTACTTGTAGCCGGTCGCGAGCACCAGGCCCTGCGACTCGATCTCGAAGTCCTTCTCCTGCTCCTCCTGGCGGAAGGCGAGCGTGTACGTGCCGTTCTCGTAGGTCGCGCTGTTCAGCGAGGAGTTGGTGAGCAGCCGGGTGGGGACCGGGCCGCCGAGGTTCTTCTGGTAGAGCAGGTCGAAGATCTCGTTGATCAGGTCGCCGTCGATGCCCTTGAACAGGCCCTTCTGCTCGGCGGTGAGCCGGTAGCGGGTGGCCTCGGGCAGCTCGCGGTAGTAGTCGATGTACTCCGGGGAGGTCATCTCCAGCGTGAGCTTGGTGTATTCGAGGGGGAAGAAGCGCGGGGAGCGGGTCACCCAGTTCAGCCGGTAGCCGTGGACGTCGATCTCGCCGAGGAGGTCGTGGTAGATCTCGGCGGCGGACTGGCCCGAGCCGACCAGCGTGATCGACTCCTTCTTCACCAGCTCGCTTCTGTGCTGCAGATAGCGGGAGTTGTGGATGAAGTCGCCGCCCAGCCCCTGGCAGGCCTCCGGGATGTACGGCGGGGTACCGGTGCCGAGGACCAGGTGGCGGGCGCGCAGGACGTCACCGTCGGCCGTCCGCACGACGTAGAGGTCGTCCTCGTACCGGACCTCCGTCACCGTCGTGTCGAAGCGGACGCTGCTCAGCTTGTTCGCGGCCCAGCGGCAGTAGTCGTCGTACTCGACCCGCAGCGGGTAGAAGTTCTCGCGGATGTAGAACGAGTACAGCCGCCCCTTCTCCTTCAGGTAGTTGAGGAAGGAGTACGGCGAGGTCGGGTCGGCGAGGGTGACCAGGTCCGACATGAACGGGGTCTGGAGGTGGGCGCCGTCCAGGAACATGCCGGCGTGCCACTCGAAGTCGGGCTTCGACTCCAGGAAGATCCCGTCGAGTTCGTCGATGGGTTCGGTGAGGCACGCGAGGCCGAGGTTGAACGGGCCGAGCCCGATCCCCACGAAATCGTAGGTCGTGTTCGGGACTTCAGGACGCGCGGTCAAGGGACTCTCCCAGGTACTGCTCGGCGTGGCCGGCGATCAGGTCGAGGACGGCGGAGATGTCCTCGACCGTCGTCTCGGGGTTGAGCAGGGTGAACTTCAGGTAGTGGCGGCCGCCGACCTTGGTGCCCGCGACCACCGCGTCGCCGGAGGCGAACAGGGCCTTGCGGGCGTACAGGTTGGCGCGGTCGATCTCGGCGGGGTCGGTGACCGAGGCAGGGATGCAGCGGAAGACGAGAGTGGAGAGACTCGGTTCGACGACCACGTCGAAGCGGGGGTCGGCGGCGAGCAGTTTCCAGCCCTCGACGGCCAGGTCGCAGACCTCGTCGAAGAGCTGGCCGATGCCGTCGGCGCCCATCACGCGCAGGGTCATCCACAGCTTGAGCGCGTCGAAGCGGCGGGTGGTCTGCAGGGACTTGTCGACCTGGTTGGGGATGCGTTCCTGCACCATGCGGCGCGGGTTGAGGTACTCCGCGTGGTAGGTGGCGTGCCGCAGTGTGGCCGCGTCGCGGACCAGCACGGCGGACGAACTCACCGGCTGGAAGAAGGACTTGTGGTAGTCCACGGTGACCGAGTCGGCGCGCTCGATGCCGTCGATGCGGTGCCGGTACTTGCGGGAGGCGAGCAGCCCGCAGCCGTAGGCCGCGTCGACGTGCATCCAGGTGCCGTACTGCTCGCACAGCTCGGCGATCTCGGGCAGCGGGTCGATGGAGCCGAAGTCCGTGGTGCCGGCGGTGGCGACGACGGCCATCGGGACCAGGCCGTCCCGCTTGCAGCGCTCCAGCTCACGGGCGAGGGCCACGGTCTGCATCCGCTTGTCGTGGTCGACGGGGATCGAGACCACGGCGTCCTGGCTCAGACCGAGCAGTCTGGCCGACTTCCTGACGCTGAAGTGGCTGACCTCGGAGGTGAAGACGCGCAGGTCGGCCGTCGTGTCCGCCTTGGCCTCCTCGCGGGCCAGCAGAAGCGCCTGGAGGTTGGACTGCGTCCCGCCCGAGGTGAACACGCCGTCGGCGACCGGGCCCAGACCGATGCGCGCGGTCGTCCAGTCGATCAGCTTGCGCTCGATGAGGGTGCCGCCGGCCGACTGGTCCCAGGTGTCCAGGGAGGAGTTGACGGCGGACAGGATGGCCTCGCCGAGCACGGCCGGGATGACGACCGGGCAGTTGAGGTGGGCGAGGTAGCGGGGGTGGTGGAAGTAGACCGCGTCCCGGAGGTAGACGTCCTCCAGCTCGTCGAGCACCGCCGCGGTGTCCAGCAGGGGCTTGTCGAGGTCGATCCCGTCGATGCGGGGGGAGAGGGCGTCGACGGTGACGCCGGTGAACGGCCTTGTGGTGGTGGCGAGTTTGGCCGCCACCCGCTCTATTCCTTCGGTCACGGAGCGGCGGTAGCTCTCCGCGGTCGTGTCGTTGAGCAGGTGCGAGCGCATGAGGGGGTCCTCCGGTGGGGACGATCCGTGCGGGGGCGGACGGGGCAGGAGCGGGGCGGAAGCCGCTTCAACTTAGGTAAGCCTAACCTAATTAACTTGAGCGAAAACCTGCCCCGCCCGTGACCGGCGTCACGTCGACGGGAGTTACTCGGCCGCCCGCAGCTGCTCCTCGGTCATCCCCTGTCGCCAGTACCCGACGAAGGTCACCCGGCGCCGGTCGATCCCGCGCTCCCGCACGAAATGGCGCCGCAGCTCCTTCACGCACCCGGACTCGCCCGCGATCCAGACGTACGGCCGCTCGGCGGGCGGGAGTTGGGCATCGCGGATGACGTCCGGTGCCTTCTCCCCGACGAGCCAGGTGATCTCGGCGTCCGCGTCGGTCACGAGGTCCTGGATGTCCCCGGCGTCGGACACCTCCAGCCAGACGCGGGCGCGCTGCCCGGCGGGGAGGGCTTCCAGGATCGCGGAGACGGCGGGCAGCGCGGTCTCGTCACCCCACAGCAGCACGAGGTCGGTGTCCGCGGGCGGCCGGAACCGGATCGCCCGGTTGTCGGCGACGGCGGGCCCGAGCAACTGGACCCTGTCACCGGCGCAGGCGCGCGCGGCCCACCGGGAGGCGGGCCCGGCGGGCTCGTGCAGCACGAAGTCGATGTCGATCTCGTCGGGATCGCGGCGCAGACCTCGCAGGGTGTACGACCGCATCACCGCCCGTACGTCATCGGGCAGTTCCCGCCACGCCTGCCACCACCCGTCCCCGAGCTCGACGGGAACGCCGGGCTCGGTCCGCCCTTCGGCGGGGAGGAAGAGGGACAGCGACTGGTCGCGTCCGTCGGAGAAGAAGTGCTGGAGATCCTCCCCGGTGAAGCTGACCCGGACGAGAGACGGCCCGAGCCGCCTCGTCCGCACGACCTGGAGGGAGAAGAAACGGAACGGGGCGGCTACGGCCGTAGTCATGCAAAGCTCCTGGGGCTCAGGAAGACGTGAGGGACTAACTGACCTTCTTCGCGGTCTCGATGGCCTTCGCGAGGTTCTCCACCATCGCCACGCACTTGTCGTACGACAGGATCGGCTCGGGAGAACGCGCGATGACCTGCCCCGCCTTCACCGCGGGCAGCTTCTTCCAGGTCGCCTCGGTGATGTCGGCCGGCTGGATGGTCGCCGTACGGTCGTCCATCATGATGATGTCCGCCTGGTACTTGTCGACGTTCTCCCAGCTCAGCGACTCGTACCAGCCACCGGACGCCTTCAGTACGGAGGCCGAGGGCTCCACGAAGTTCACGCCGAGCGCCTTGAAGTACTCGAGGTCGATGGAGAGGTTGGTGCCGGAGACGTAGAAGACGTCCTGGGCCGCGGACCCGGCCAGCACCTTGATGTCGGGGTGGGCCTTGGCGGCGGCGCGCAGCCGCTCCGACGCCGACTCGAACCGCTTCTTCGCGTCGGTGACCTTCGCCGCCGTCATGTCGGCGCCGAGGGACTCGGCCAGCTCCCACACCTTCTGGAGCGGCGTGGTGATCTGGCGGTCGTAGACGGAGACCGCCACGCTCGGCGCCAGCTTGGCGATCTTGGACGCGGAGGCCGCGGGGACGTACCAGAGCGTGCCGGCGCTGTCGAAGGTCGTGGTGATGAGGACCTCGGGCGCGAAGGCCGCGTACTGCTCGACGTTGAACTGGTCCCAGACGTTGCCGAAGACGGTCAGCTTGCTGACGTCCATGTCGCCGGCCTGGACGTCGGCCTTGCCGTCCTTGGTCTTGGTGGGGCCGAAGACGCCCTTGACCTCGATGCCGTAGTCGTGGAGCGCGGCGGCGACGCCGACGAAGGCCACGATCTTGGTGGGGACCTCGTCGAGCTTCACGGTCGTGCCGCGGTCGTCCTTGAAGGCCCACGCCCCGGACTTCGCGGCGGTGGTCCCCTCGCCAGAGCCCTCGCTGCCGGCGTCGTCGTCACCGCAGGCCGCGAGCACGGCGCCGAGGCCGAGTGCGCCGCCCGCGGCGAGGATGCCACGGCGGGTGAGATGGACGGCTCGTGCGTGGGACATGTGTGGCTGCTTTCGAACGGGGCGGAGCGCCCGCCGGACAAGTTCGAAGGTAGGTTAGCCTAACCTCACTGAATGTCCAGAGGGCGGGCGCCGCCCCACCGCAGCCGTGGGTGCCCTGTGAGCTGCGTTCTATCCCGCCAGCCCCAACTCCCGCGCGATCAGCATCCGCTGGACCTCGCTCGTGCCCTCGCCGATCTCCAGGATCTTGGAGTCACGCCACATCCGGGCGACCGGGTACTCGTTCATGAAGCCGTAGCCGCCGTGGATCTGGGTGGCGTCGCGGGCGTTGTCCACGGCGATCGTGGAGGAGTACAGCTTGGCGACGGCCGCCTCCTTCTTGAAGGGTTCGCCCGAGACCAGGCGCGAGGCCGCGTCCCGCCAGGCGAGGCGGGCCGTGTGGGCCTTCATCTCCATGTCGGCGATCTTGAACTGGATGGCCTGGTTGGCGCCGATGGGCCGCCCGAAGGCCTCCCGCTCCTTCGCGTACTTCACCGACTCGTCCACACAGCCCTGCGCGAGCCCGGTCGCGAGGGCGGCGATGGCGATCCGGCCCTCGTCGAGGATCCGCAGGAACTGGGCGTAGCCACGGCCCTGTTCGCCCAGCAGGTTCGCCGCCGGGACCCGGACGTCGGAGAAGGACAGCTCACGGGTGTCGGAGGCGTTCCAGCCGACCTTCGAGTACGGCGCCGCGACCGTGAAGCCCGGCGTGCCCGAGGGGACGATGATCGCGGAGATCAGCGGCCTGCCGTCGGGCTTGCGCCCGGTGACCGCGGTGACCGTCACCAGCCCCGTGATGTCGGTGCCGGAGTTGGTGATGAAGCACTTGGTGCCGTTGATGACCCACTCGTCGGTGTCAGGGTCCAGGCGGGCCGTCGTACGGGTCGCCCCGGCGTCGCTGCCGCCGTCCGGCTCGGTCAGTCCGAAGGCGCCCAGGATCTCGCCCGAGCACAGCCGGGGCAGCCACGCGCGCTTCTGCTCCTCGGTGCCGAACAGGTGCAGGGGCATGGCGCCCAGGGAGACGCCGGCCTCCAGGGTGATCGCCACCGACGAGTCCACGCGCGCGAGTTCCTCCAGGACGAGGCCGAGCGCCAGGTAGTCGCCGCCCATCCCGCCGTACTCCTCGGGGAACGGCAGCCCGAACAGGCCCATGCGGCCCATCTCGCGGACGATCTCGTAGGGGAACTCGTGGTGCTCGTAGTACTCGCCGATCTTCGGGGCCACTACGTCATGCGCGAACTCCTCGACGGTGCGGCGGAGTTCTTCCAGCTCGGGGGAGAGGCGGTGGTCCATCGGGGTTCACTCCTGGTGGGAGAGGGCGCGGACGGTACGGGACGGGCTGGGTCGGCCCAGGTGTTCGGCCATCCAGGCGCTGGTGGCGACGAGACGGCCGAGGTCGACACCGGTGTCGATGCCGAGGCCCTGAAGCATCCACACGAGGTCTTCGGTGGCGAGGTTGCCGGTGGCGGACTTCGCGTACGGGCAGCCGCCGAGGCCGCCCGCGGAGGCGTCCACCGTGGTGACGCCGTGCTGGAGGGCCGCGTAGGTGTTGGCGAGGGCCTGGCCGTACGTGTCGTGGAAGTGCACGCCCACCTTCTCGACGGGGACGTCGAGTTCGGTCAGCAGCGCGCCTACGTGGCCCGGTGTCGCCACCCCGATGGTGTCGCCGAGGCTCAACTCGTCGCAGCCCATGTCGAGCAGGGCGCGGCAGACCCTGGTGACCTGGGGGATCGGGACCGCGCCCTCCCAGGGGTCGCCGAAGCACATGGAGAGATAGCCGCGGACGTGCACGCCCTCGGCCTTCGCCCGCGCGACGACCGGGTCGAACATCGCCAGTGCCTCGTCCACCGTGCGGTTCAGATTGGCCTTGGCGAAGGACTCGGTGGCGCTGGCGAAGACGGCGACCCGGCGGGCTCCGAGAGCCAGCGCGCGGTCCAGGCCGCGGTCGTTCGGGACGAGCACAGGGAGGTCCACGGACAGGTCGGAGAGCTGCGGGAACAGCTGCTCCGCGTCCGCGAGTTGGGGCACCCACTTCGGATGGACGAAGCTCGTCGCCTCGATGGTCGTCAGTCCGGCCTCGGCGAGGCGGCGCACGAACTCCGCCTTGACCTCGGTGGGCACGGTCGACTTCTCGTTCTGCAGGCCGTCGCGGGCGCCGACCTCGTGGATGCGGACGCGGGCCGGGAGCCCGGTCTGCGGTACGGCCATGGGGAGTGTCATCGCTCTTCCTCCACGGGGGTGATGACTGCCAGCACCTGGTCCATGGCGACGGTCGCGCCCGGCGTGACGTCCAGTTCGGCGACCGTGCCCGCGTGCGGGGCGGAGATGACGTGCTCCATCTTCATCGCCTCGACGACGAGCAGACTCTGTCCGGCGGCCACCTCGTCGCCGACCGCCACCTTCACGACGGTCACCGTGCCGGGCATGGGGGCGGTGAGGGAGTCGGCCCCTGCGTGCCCGCTCCGGGTGAGGGACGCGGCCACCGGGTCGTGATCGCGGACCTGCCAGGCGTCGCCGTCGCGGCCCACCCAGTCCCCGGCCCGGTGGAAGGTGTGGCGGACGCCGTCGAGGGTGACGGTGACCCGGCCGTCGGTGACGGTGTGGGTGCCGCGCGGGACGTACTCCAGGGGCTCCTGCACCCGCAGCGGGAAGCCGACGGGCTTCGTGAACCCGGAGCCCCCCAGCCGCCAGCCGCTCGGCACCGAGAACGGGTCGGTCCAGCCGTCCTCCCGTGGCCGCAGCGCTTCGAGCCGTACGGCCGCCGCCGCCTCGTACACCTCGTCCGGTACGTCCGTGGAGACCAGGTCGTCCACCACGCGCTCGACCAGCCCGGTGTCCAACTCGCCCGCGACCACCGCCGGATGGGCCAGCAGCCGGCGCAGGAACCCCGCGTTGGTCTGCACGCCCAGCGTCACCGTCTCCGCGAGCGCGGCCCGGAGCTTCCTGAGCGCGGTCGCGCGGTCGGGGCCGTACGCGATGACCTTGGACAGCATCGGGTCGTACAGGCTGCCGACCTCCGTGCCCTCGCTGAGCCCGGAGTCGGTGCGGACGCCGTCGCCCTGGGGCTCGTGGAGCCGGAGCACCGTGCCGCCGGACGGGAGGAAGCCCTTCGCGGGGTCCTCCGCGCAGACGCGGGCCTCGATGGCGTGCCCGGTCAGCCGGACGTCCTCCTGCCCGTACGGCAGCCGCTCGCCCGCCGCCACCCGCAGCTGCCACTCCACCAGGTCCAGGCCGGTGACGAGCTCGGTGACCGGGTGCTCCACCTGGAGGCGGGTGTTCATCTCCATGAAGTAGTACGACGACGGATCGTCGCCCGGGACGATGAACTCGACGGTGCCCGCGCCCCGGTAGCCGCAGGAGCGGGCCGCCTCGACCGCTGCCTCGCCCATGGACGCGCGTGTGTCCTCGTCGAGGAGGACGCTGGGCGCCTCCTCGATGATCTTCTGGTGCCGCCGCTGGAGCGAGCACTCGCGCTCGCCGAGGTGGATCACGTTTCCGTGGCCGTCGGCCAGCACCTGGATCTCGATGTGCCGGGGCCGGTCCACCCACCGCTCCACCAGCAGGGTGTCGTCGCCGAAGGAGGTGCGGGCCTCGCGGCGGGCGGCGGCGATCTCCTCCTCCAGGGCGCTGAGGTCCCGGACCAGCCGCATGCCCTTGCCGCCGCCGCCCGCACTGGGCTTCAGCAGCACGGGCGCGCCCAACGCGCGCGCGGCCTCGGCGAGTTCCGGGTCACGGCCGCCGGGCACGACCGGCACTCCGGCAGCCTCCACGGTCTCCTTGGCGCGGATCTTGTCGCCCATGAGGGCGATCGCCTCGGCCGGGGGCCCGATGAAGACCAGCCCGGCGTCGGTGCACGCGCGCGCGAAGGCCGCGTTCTCGGCGAGGAAGCCGTATCCCGGGTGGACGGCCTGGGCGCCGGTGCGGGCGGCGGCCTCCAGGAGGCGCTCCACCGACAGATAGCTCTCTGCGGCCGGCGCCGGGCCCAGCCGTACGGCGGTGTCGGCCTCCCGGACGTGGCGCGCGTCGGCGTCCGCGTCGGAGAAGACGGCGACCGAGCGCACGCCCAGGGCGCGCAGGGTGCGGATGACGCGGACCGCGATCTCGCCCCGGTTGGCGACAAGCACTGTGTCAAACATGGGTCCTCACATCCGGAAGACGCCGAACTGGGGGTCGCCCAGCGGCGCGTTGGCGCATGCGGTCAGGGCCAGGCCGAGCACCTGACGGGTGTCGAGCGGGTCGATGACCCCGTCGTCCCAGAGGCGGGCGGTGGCGTAGTAGGCGTTGCCCTGGTGTTCGTACTGGGCGCGGATCGGGTCCTTGAAGGTCTCCTCCTCCTCGGCGGGCCAGGTCTCCCCGCGGGACTCCAACTGGTCCCGCTTGACGGTGGCGAGGACCGACGCGGCCTGTTCGCCGCCCATGACGGAGATCTTGGCGTTGGGCCACATCCACAGGAAGCGGGGGGAGTAGGCCCGGCCGCACATGGAGTAGTTCCCGGCGCCGTACGAACCGCCCACCACCACGGTCAGCTTGGGCACGCGCGTGCAGGCGACCGCGGTCACCATCTTGGCGCCGTGCTTGGCGATGCCGCCCGCCTCGTAGTCCTTGCCGACCATGAAGCCGGAGATGTTCTGGAGGAACAGCAGCGGGATGCCGCGCTGGTCGCACAGCTCGATGAAGTGGGCGCCCTTCTGGGCCGACTCGGAGAACAGGATGCCGTTGTTGGCGACGATCCCGACCGGGTGGCCCTGGATCCGGGCGAAGCCGGTGATCAGGGTCTGCCCGAACTCGGCCTTGAACTCGGCGAAACGGGAGCCGTCGGTGATCCGCGCGATGATCTCGCGGACGTCGTAGGGGGTGCGGGAGTCCACCGGCACCGCACCGTAGAGGCCGTAGGGGTCCACCTTGGGCTCCACCGCGGCCTCGACCGACCACGGCAGCGGCCCGCGCGCGGGGAGCGTGGCGGCGATGTTCCGCACGATCCTCAGCGCGTGGGCGTCGTCCTCGGCGAGGTGGTCGGTGACGCCGGAGACCCGGGAGTGCACCTCGCCGCCGCCGAGCTCCTCCGCGGTGACGACCTCGCCGGTGGCGGCCTTCACGAGCGGGGGGCCGCCGAGGAAGATCGTGCCCTGGTTGCGGACGATGACGGCCTCGTCGCTCATGGCGGGGACGTAGGCGCCGCCGGCCGTGCAGGAGCCGAGCACGGCGGCGATCTGCGGGATGCCCGCGCCGGACATCCGGGCCTGGTTGTAGAAGATGCGCCCGAAGTGCTCGCGGTCCGGGAAGACCTCGTCCTGCATGGGCAGGAAGGCGCCGCCGGAGTCCACCAGGTAGATGCAGGGCAGGCGGTTGTCGAGGGCGACCTCCTGCGCGCGCAGGTGCTTCTTCACCGTCATCGGGTAGTACGTGCCGCCCTTGACGGTGGCGTCATTGGCGACGACGACGCACTCCCGTCCGCTGACGCGTCCGATCCCGGCGATGACCCCGGCGGCCGGGGCCTGCCCGTCGTACAGCCCGTCGGCGGCCAGCGGGGCCAGCTCCAGGAAGGGCGAGCCGGGGTCGAGGAGCGTGTCCACCCGGTCCCGGGGCAGCAGCTTCCCGCGCGCGGTGTGCCGCTCGCGCGCCCTCTCCCCGCCGCCCAGCCTGGCAGCGGCGAGCTTGTCCCGCAGCTCGCCCACGAGGGCCCGGTGGGCCTCCTCGTTGGCCTTCCAGGCCTCCGACGCGGGGTCCGCCGCGCTCGTCAGCTCGGGTGCCTGATCCATGTCCCGCGGTCCCCTCACCCAGTGCTCGCCTGTTAATGAGCGTTAACCATTTCCTTCAGGTTAACGACCGCTAACCTCCCTGTCTAGAATTGCTTCCATGGCCACCAGAACCGACGCCCCCACCCGCCGCGAGCAGATCCTCAAGGAGGCCGCGCGACTGTTCGCCGACCGCGGGTTCCACGGCGTGGGCGTGGACGAGATAGGCGCCGCGGTCGGCATCAGCGGCCCCGGCCTCTACCGGCACTTCCCCGGCAAGGACGCGATGCTCGCGGAGCTGCTGGTGGGGATCAGCGAGCAGTTGCTGACGGGGGCGAAGCGGCGGCTGGCCGAGTCGGACGGCACGCCCGCCGAGTCCGTCCTCGACTCGCTCATCGAGGGCCACATCGACTTCGCGCTCGACGACCGCCCCCTGATCACCCTGCACGACCGCGAGCTGGACCGCCTCCGGGACAGCGACCGCAAGCTGGTGCGGCAACTCCAGCGGCAGTACGTCGAGCTGTGGGTGGGGATCCTGCGCGAGGTCTATCCCGGCCTCGCGGAACCGGCCGCCCGCTCGGCCGTGCACTCCGTCTTCGGGCTCCTCAACTCCACCCCGCACCTGGGCCGCCCCGGCTCGCTCCCGGGCCGCGGTGCCACCGCGGAGCTGCTGCACCGCATGGCCAGGGGGGCGTTCGCGGCCGCGGCGGCGTGACGAGCGTTACGGGATCAGCTCTGGACGCCTCTCGCTACCGGCCGGTACCTTTGATGTTCTGAGCAAGCGCTTAGACATGGACCCTTTTCAGTCAGGTGGAGGTGGCGGCGGTGCGCCGTACGGTGTTCAACGAGGACCACGAGGCGTTCCGGGAGACCCTGCGCGCCTTCATCGAGGCCGAGGTCGTCCCCGTCTACGACGAGTGGTTCGCGGCCGGCCAGGCGCCGCGCGACTTCTACTACAAGCTCGCCGAGCTCGGCATCTTCGGCATCCGCGTGGACGAGGAGTTCGGCGGCGCCGGCATCGACTCGTACAAGTTCGAGGCCATCATGTACGAGGAGACCTCGCGCGCGGGTGTGCAGTTCGGCGGCTCCGGTGTGCACGTCCTGCTCGGACTGCCGTACATCAAGATGCTCGCCACCGACGAGCAGAAGAAGCGCTTCCTGCCGAAGTTCGTCTCCGCCGAGGAGATGTGGGCCCTCGCGATGACCGAGCCGGGCACCGGCTCCGACCTCGCGGGCATGAAGACCACCGCCAAGCTGAGCGAGGACGGCACGCACTACGTCCTCAACGGCGCCAAGACCTTCATCACCGGTGGCGTCCACGCCGACCGCGTGATCGTGGCCGCCCGCACCTCCCCGTCCTCCGCCGAGGACCGCCGCTTCGGCATCTCCCTGTTCGCCGTGGACACCAAGTCCGAGGGCTACTCGGTCGGCCGCAAGCTCGACAAGCTCGGCCTGAAGACCTCCGACACCGCCGAGCTCGCCTTCGTCGACGTCAAGGTCCCCGTCGAGGACCTCCTCGGCGAGGAGAACAAGGGCTTCTACTACCTCGGCCACAACCTCGCCTCCGAGCGCTGGGGCATCGCCTACGGCGCCTACGCGCAGGCCAAGGCCGCCGTCCGGTTCGCCAAGCAGTACGTCCAGGAGCGCACCGTCTTCGGCAAGCCGGTCGCCTCCTTCCAGAACACCAAGTTCGAGCTGGCCGCCTGCCAGGCCGAGGTCGACGCGGCCGAGGCGGTCGTGGACCGCGCGCTCGAGGCCCTCGACGCCGGTGAGCTCACCCCCGCCGAGGCCGCCAGCGCCAAGCTGTTCGCCACCGAGGTCGCCCACCGCGTCATCGACCGCTGCCTCCAGCTGCACGGCGGCTACGGCTTCATGAACGAGTACCCGATCGCCCGCCTGTACGCGGACAACCGCGTCAACCGCATCTACGGCGGCACCAACGAGATCATGAAGTCGATCATCGCGAAGGACATGGGCCTGTAAGCCGCGCGATATCACCGGCCGGTACAACAGCTCCATGAGCCAGGCACTCCAGGACCTCCTCGATCTGCTCGACCTCGAGCAGATCGAGGAGGACATCTTCCGCGGCCACTCCCGCGCCGCCGTCGTCCCCCGCGTCTTCGGCGGGCAGGTCGCGGCGCAGGCGCTGGTCGCCGCCGGGCGCACGGTCCCCGAGGACCGGCTCGCCCACTCCCTGCACGCGTACTTCCTGCGCCCCGGCGATCCCGGCGCGCCGATCGTCTACACCGTCGACCGCATGAACGACGGCCGGTCCTTCACCGCCCGCCGCGTGCTCGCGATCCAGCACGGCCAGCCGATCTTCGCCCTCTCCGCCTCCTTCCAGCGGTACGAGGACGGCTTCGACCACCAGGCCGCCATGCCGGCCGCCCCCGACCCGGCGACGCTGCCCACCTCCGCGGACCGGCTGCGCGGCTACGACCACCTGGACGCGGCGGTCGTGGAGAAGTTCCTGGAGACCCGCGAGGCGATCGACCTGCGCTACGTCGACGAGCCGCCGTACGGAAAGTTCGGCGAGCCGCGCGAACCGCACTCCCAGGTCTGGTTCCGCACCAACGGCAAGCTCGCGGACGACCCGCTGCTGCACGTCGTCCTCGCCACGTACGTCTCCGACATGACGCTCCTCGACTCGATCCTGCTCGCGCACGGCCGCGGCGGCTGGGCGGTCGGTGACGTCGTCGGGGCCTCGCTCGACCACGCGATGTGGTTCCACCGCCCCTTCCGCGCCGACGAATGGCTCCTGTACGACCAGGAGTCCCCGTCGGCCTCGGGCAGCCGGGGCCTGGGCCAGGCCCGCATCTACACGCAGGACGGCCGGCTGGCGATCTCGGTGATCCAGGAGGGCGTGGTCCGGGCGCCGCGCTGACGGCGCAGCCACGCGGCCCTCCCCGCCGGCCGTCATCCATTCGTTAGTCCCGGCCCTCCTTCACTGATCCATTTCGGCTCTACTATGGAAAGCGCTTTAGAGCTGTCAGAAGGGTCACTTTCGGCCTCCCCGCACCATCTGGCCCGCACTGGCACAGAGTTCCTCGCCCCGACCCCCACCGTCGGGGCGTTTGCTCGTGTTGGTCCGTCCGTGAGGAGGCCCTGCTCAGTGTCGATCTTCAGTAGGCGTGCCAAACGCGCCGCCGCGCACGACTCTTCCGCCTCCGCGCCACTGCCGCCGCTGGCGTTCGAGATCACCATGGACGAACTGCGGACGATCGAGCGCGTCACCCGCCACGCCCGGGCGCGGCTGCGCGAACTGAGTGACAGTTCCGAGTCGACGATCACCAACGGCAGCGGCTCCGCGCTCGTACCCGTGCTGTACGAACGCGCGGGCGCCGCGGACGCGCTGGGCCGCTCCGGCATCCCGATGCTGATCGGTGAGATCGCGCACGTCGAGGCGGCCGTACTCAACCTGGAGAGCTACGCGGGCCACGAGACAGTGCTGTGCGACGGGTACTCCCTGCTGAACCGGCTCGCGTTCCTGAAGGGGCAGGTCCGGGTCGCTCAGGAGATCGCCGGTGTCGTCACGCTGCCAGGGGACGCGACGGACGCGCCGAAGACGACTCTGACCTGAGCGCCTCTACACCAGACCTGCCGCCTCCAGCAGATACGCCGTCATCGGGTCGTAGTAGCGCGGGCTCACCACGTGGTCGTCGAGGGGGACCGTCACCTGGACCGTGCCCTCCGACTCGCCCACGAAGAGCGCCGGGTCGTTGGAGTCGGCGTACCCGACCGAGTCCACGCCGTGCTGACCGGCGTAGCCCGCCCAGCCGTGGTCCGCGACGACCAGATCCGGCAGCGGGCGGCCCTCGCGCTCCAGGGCCGTGAGGATGGCCTTCATCGGGTCGCTGGAGTGGGTGTGCCAGAGCGTGGCGCCGTGCTCCAGGACCGCCACGTCCGCGAACTGCATGACGTATCCCTCGTCCGTCTGCAGCCCGTCCGGGATGACCACGATCTCGCAGCCGGCCGTGCGCAGCGCGGCGGCGGTGGCGTGGTGGACGTCGAGCATGCCGCCGGGGTGGCCGGTCGCGAACAGCACCCGCTGCTGCCCGTCCGCCGCCTTGCGCAGCCGGGCCGCCATCCGCTCCAGCGCGCCCACGGTCAGCTCGGGGTCGATGGTGTCCTGGCCGTACCGGTACTCCGGGTCGTCGTTGACGCCCACCCGCTCCGCCATCACCGCGAGCACGTCCTGCTCGTCGGTCCAGCGGTCGCCCAGCTCCAGGCCGAGCCAGTAGTGGCGGTTGCCGTTCGCCAGCTGGCGGTAGTGGGAGAGGTTGTTCTCCCGCGGGGTGGCCACCTCGCCCGCGATACGGGTCTTCACAAGGTGGTCGACGAGCTCGGCGCGGCTGGGTGTCCCGGGTATCGGCATGTCTCCCATTCTGATGCACGCCTTCGCGGCATCGCCGCGCATCCCGCACGCTGGGACGCGGGTCACGCGATCATGCCCGGCGCAGCGCGAACCACAGCTCCATCCGTACGTCCGGGTCGTCCAGGTCCAGCTCCAGCAGCGCCGCGCACTTCGCGATCCGCTGCCGCACCGTGTTGCGGTGCACGTCCAGCGCGACCGCCGTACGGTCCCAGCTGCCGTGCAGGGAGAGCCAGGTGCGGAGGGTCTCGGTGAGGGTGGGGGCCAGCGGCGCCAGGAGGGCACGCGCGTGCGCGTCGGCGTCCGCCTCCGGCACCAGGTCGGCGAGGGCGGCACGGGCCCCGTACCGGACCAGGCCGGCACGGGTCGCGCGGGCACGGGCCAGCGCACGGGCCGCCTGGACGTCGGCGGTGGCCCACTCCCGCGGCTCGACCACCGCGCTCACCCCGAGCGTCCACCCCGGCTGCGGAGCCGGCTCCCGGTCGGCGGGCAACAGCACCCGTACGACCTCCCGCGCCGCGTCGATGAGCGGCGACCCCAGCGCCGCACCCAGTGCGGAGGCGGCGACGGGGCCGGGGGCGGCGAGGGTGTCGGGCCGGGCGTGCACGACGACCCACCGCTCGCCACCGAGGAGCGGGGCCACGTCCTCGGCAGGAGTGCCCAGCAGCAGCCGTACGAGCGCGGACGACCGCGCCGCCCCCGACCCGCTCTGATGCTCACCGGTGAGCAACGACAGCAGCACGGCGGCCACGGAGGCGATGGTGTGATCGCCGGGCTCGCGATGGGCCGCGGCGACCCCGAGGACGAAGCCGTGCCGGGCACCGAGGGCGTAGGCGGCGAGGTGGAGGCCGGCGGTGGTGTCGGTGGCCGAGGCGGGAGCGGGTGCGGCGGCCGTGGGTGTGCGGCTGCCCGGCGCGGGGTGAGAGGCGGAAGCCTCCCCGCTGGCGGCCCCGGCGGGGGCGCGTGGCCTGGTCGGGGCCCCGGCGGACGGGGCCGTGCTGCGGGGTCCGGCGGGGGCGCCCGGCTCGGTCGGGGCCGGTCCGGCGGGCGGGGCCGTGGCCGTCGGCCGGATGATCCGCGCCAGGCCCGCCAACGCCTCTCGCGCACGCCGGGCCTGGGGCCGCCGACCCGCCGCCGCGAGCTCCGCCCCCTCCGGCCCGTACAGCACCGCCCACCCCCCGACCCGCTGCGCCAGCTGCCGCAGTACCGACGGCACCGGGTCGGGGCGGGACGCGGCCGCGGCCAGGCTCTGCTGGGCCTCGCTGACGCGGTGGAGTTCCGCGTGGCGGGCCTGGGCCATCAGTTGCCAGACGGCCCGGGCCACGGCGGCGAAGGTGGTGCGGGGCGGTACCTCCAGCAGCGGCAGCTCGTGGGCGTCGCAGGCCGCGACCAGCGCGCGCGGGACCGTGTCGTGCACCGGCGCCACGCCGAAGCCGAGCGCCGCCCCGCCCGCCGCGACGATCCTCGACACGTAGTCGTCGAAGTACGTGGCCGAATCCGCCCCCTCCGGAATGTGCACCCCGGCCGTCAGCAGCAGCTCACCGCCCAGCAGATACGGGTACGGGTCCGCCATCTCCGAGGCGTGCGCCCAGTGGATGACGGTGGCGGCGTCCGGCGGCCCCGCGATCTGCCGCAGCCCCAGGTCCTCGCGGGCCAGCAGCGCGGCCAGCGGTACCGGTGAGGTGGGTGGGACGGTCGGGTCCGGCATTGGACGTTCCCTCCATCCAGTACCGCTCGAATGGATGAAACGTACACTTCGCAGCCGCTTTCCGGCCACCTAGGGTCGACGCAGACCGGCAGGACCCGGACCGGCAGAAGGAAGGCACACGACCATGAGCTCCCCCGAGACCCCCCGCGGCCCCGTCGACTCCTCCCGCATCCCGCGCTACGCCGGACCCGCGACCTTCGCCCGGCTCCCGCGCCTGGACGAGGTCGGCCGGGCCGATGTCGCCGTGGTCGGGGTGCCGTTCGACTCCGGTGTCTCGTACCGGCCGGGCGCCCGCTTCGGCGGCAACGCGATCCGAGAGGCGTCCCGGCTGCTCAGGCCCTACAACCCCGCGCAGGACGCGTCCCCCTTCGCGCTGGCGCAGGTCGCGGACGGCGGGGACATCGCGGTGAACCCCTTCAACATCAACGAGGCCGTCGAGACGATCGAGGCGGCCGCGGACGACCTGCTGGGGACGGGCGCCCGGCTCATGACGCTCGGCGGAGACCACACCATCGCCCTCCCGCTGCTCAGGTCCGTCGCGAAGAAGCACGGCCCGGTCGCCCTGCTGCACTTCGACGCCCACCTCGACACCTGGGACACCTACTTCGGCGCCGAGTACACGCATGGCACGCCGTTCCGGCGAGCGGTCGAGGAGGGCGTCCTGGACACCTCCGCCCTCTCCCACGTGGGCACCCGCGGGCCGCTGTACGGCAAGCAGGACCTGGACGACGACGAGAAGCTGGGCTTCGGCATCGTCACCTCGGCGGACGTCATGAGGCGCGGCGTGGACGAGGTCGCCGACCAGCTCCGGCAGCGCATCGGCGACCGTCCGCTCTACATCTCCATCGACATCGACTGCCTGGACCCGGCCCACGCGCCCGGCACCGGCACCCCCGAGGCGGGCGGCATGACCTCCCGCGAGCTGCTGGAGATCCTGCGCGGTCTGGCATCGTGCAACCTGGTGTCGGCGGACGTCGTCGAGGTGGCCCCCGCGTACGACCACGCGGAGATCACATCGGTGGCGGCCTCCCACACCGCCTACGAACTGACCACGATCATGTCCCGCCAGATTGCAGAGGCCCGCGCGCAGTGACTCACGACCACGACCTGGTGCTCCGTCCGACGGAGGCGCAGATTTCCGCTGCTCTCAACCCTCCTCCCGGCCGCAACGGCGGAGACCTGGTCGTGGAGACGCTGGCCGCGCTCGGCACGACGACCGTCTTCGGCCTGCCCGGCCAGCACGCGCTCGGCGTGTTCGACGCGCTACGGCGCTCCGACCTGCGCTACATCGGCCTGCGGGTGGAGAACAACGCGGGCTTCGCGGCCGACGCGTACGGCAGGATCACGGGGGAGGCGGCCCCGCTGCTGCTGTCGACGGGCCCGGGGGCGCTGACATCCCTGCCCGCCCTCCAGGAGGCGGCCGCCGCTTCGGCGCCCGTCCTGGCGATCAGCAGCCAGATCCCCACGGCCGGACTCGGCGGCGGCCGGCACGGCTATCTGCACGAACTCCCGGACCAGTCCGCCTCGTTCCGGGGCGTGGTCAAGTCGGTCCACACCGTCCGCACCCCGTCCCAGATCCCCTCCGCGATCGAGGCGGCCTGGAAGTCGGCGCTCACCGCCCCGCACGGCCCGGTGTGGGTGGAGATCCCGCAGGACGTGCTGCTGGCCGAGACGTCGATCCCGGTGGTGACGGGCGGCGACGCGTTCCCGGAGGAACTCCCTCCGCGTCCCGAACTCACGGCGGTGGCAGCGGACCTGCTGTCCCGCGCCGCCCGCCCGGCGATCATCGCGGGCGGCGGAGTCGTACGGGCGGACGCGTCCCGCAAGCTGCGGCAGTTGGCGGAGGCGCTCCAGGCCCCGGTGGTCACCACGCCCGGCGGCAAGGGCGCCTTCCCCTGGACGCACCCGCTGTCCCTCCAGTCCTGGATCGAGGACCGGCACACCACGGACTTCCTGGAGGACGCGGACGTCCTCCTGGTGGTGGGCTCGGGACTGGGCGAACTCTCCTCGAACTACCACACGTTCAAGCCGCGGGGCCGGCTGATCCAGATCGAGGCGGACCTCGGCAAGCTGGAGTCCAACCACCCCGCGCTCGGCATCCACGCGGACGCGCGACTGGCGTTGCAGGCGCTGCTGGAGACGGTGACGCCGAGGGAGGACACGGAGGCCGCCGAGCGGGTCCGTACCGTCCTCGCGAAGGTCTCCGGCCGCATCGCCGCCCAGGAACTCACCCTGGAACAGGACGTGTTGGCATCGGTCCGCAAGGCGCTGCCCGCAAACTCGCCGTCCTTCTGGGACATGACGATCCTGGCCTACTGGGCCTGGTCGGCGTTCGACGCCAAGGGCCCCAACCACATGCACTCGGCCCAGGGGGCCGGCGGCCTCGGCTACGGCTTCCCCGCGGCACTCGGCGCGGCGGTGGCCGACCCGACCCGCCCGGTCCTGGCGGTATCCGGCGACGGCGGCGCGCTCTACTCGATCGCCGAGCTCGCGACGGCCAAGCAGTACGCCCTCGACGTCACCTGGCTGATCGTCGACGACGGCGGCTACGGCATCCTGCGCGAGTACATGACGGACGCCTTCGGCCAGGCCACGGCGACGGAGCTGACCCGCCCCGACTACGTGGCGCTGGCCGAGTCCTTCGGCGTCCCCGGGGTCCGTACGACCCCGGAGACCCTCACGGACGACCTGTCGAAGGCGCTCGGGTCCCCGGGGCCCTCGGTGGTCGTACTCCCGGCGGTGCTGCGGATGTTCGCACCCACACACCTGTAGCCGGGGCCGGCCGGGCGCCTACCAGATCGCCTCGACCCACTCCGGGTGGTCGATGAACGGGTTGCGGTTGTGCTGGTAGGTGTCGTAGATGACCTGGTTGCGCTTCTCCTCGAAGGCGCTCGGCGGGTCCGCCTCGTTCCATGCCTTGAGGACGGAGAGCCTGCCGATGTAGGGGTTGGAGCCGTTGTTGACCTTCTCGTTGGGCTCCAGGTCGGCGAAGCCGTCGCCGCCGTCGTAGCGCACGGCCATGTAGAGGATCATGCGGGCCACGTCGCCCCGGTCCGCGGCACGAGGCGCGAAGGAGTCGGAGTCGACGGTGCTGCCGCCGCCGTTGGTCACCGCGCTGCCGCCGTTGTCGAAGTCCAGGTTGCCGCGGATGCTGTTGACCTGCACGTCCGCCGGGCGCAGGTGGTGCAGGTCGGTGCCGGGGCCGGTGACCTCGCCGAAGTCGCCGTGGGACTTGGCCCACACGTGCTCGCGGTTCCAGTCGCCGACGTCACCGCCGTTGAGGGACTTGCTGCGGGAGACACCGCTGTACAGCAGGATCACGTTGCTGCTGTTGTTCGGGTCCTGGTCGGTCACCTTGAGCGCGTCCCAGACCGCGGAGTACGAGATCTTCGAGACGTTGGCGCTGATGATCGTGTGCAGGGAGGACTTCAGGCTCGTGCCCGTCTTGCCGACCGCGTTCTTGTAGTACGTCGCGTCGTACGCGGTCGTCGTGGCGGCGGCCGGGGTCGTGGTCACGACCGGGGCGGCGAGCCCGACCAGCACGGCGGCGGTGGTGAGCGCCACCGACTTCCAGCTGCGGATGCGTGTCGCCAGCATAAAGGGGGTCCCATCTACGCGGGTTGAATGGAGGCGGCAGATGGGAGCGTGACATGGACATGCGGCGGTGTAAATGGATGGCGCGTGTCCATTGGGTGACCTGAAACGGCAAACCAGGCCTTGTCTACGCGAGTTGACACGCCGAACGGCCCCCGACACGTGATCGGAGGCCGTTCGCGATGGACTCGAGGGAGAGAAGGGACGGGCTAGTCGGCGAAGAGTGAGCCGAACTGGGGGGTGCCCGAGGTGGAGACGCCCACCGCGGTCACGGACAGGGCGCGGGAGCCGGTCGTGCCGATCTTCGTGCCGGTGGAGGGCAGGTAGGTCACCGCTCCGTCGCCGCCGTCCTCGTACGACCCGACGACCAGGTCGGCCTTGCCGTCGCCGTTGACGTCGTCGAGCTTGACGTCGGCGCCGAACAGGTCGCTCTTCTCGGAGGTGCCGGGGACGCCGGTCGTGTTCTGCTCGAAGGACTGGAGGCCGGTGGAGGTGTTGATGCCGCTCGCCGCTCCGTACAGGACGGTGACCATGCCGGCGTTGGTGACGCTGCCGAGGTCCTCGTTCGGGGTGGAGACGACCAGGTCCTGGTAGCCGTCGCCGTTGACGTCGCCCAGGTCCAGGTCCCAGCCGAAGGCGTCACCCTTCTCCGAACTGCCGGGCACGTTCCCGGTGTTCTGGGTGATGCCGGTCGTCGAGGCGGGGCCCGACGCGGAGCCGTAGGTGATGTTGACCTTGCCGCCGTTGGCGGAGTCCGGGATGGTCTGGCCGTCGCCGGTCGTGCTGTCCCAGCCGGCACCGGTGACGATGTCGCCGTAGCCGTCGCCGTTGATGTCGCCGATGCCGGTGACGATGCCCGGCTTGAGGGCCTTGATGCCCGTGACGCTCAGACCGCTCGCCGTGCCGGGCAGGTAGTAGTTGGTGTTCCAGCCGTTCTCGGTCTGCGTCTCGTAGCCGTCGACCACCAGGTCGGTGCGGCCGTCGCCGTTCACGTCGCCGGCGGTGAGCTGCTCGGGGCCGTACGGGAAGCTGGAAGAGCCGGGCATGATCGGCGGCTTGACGGTGTAGCGGCCGCCGGGCTGCCCGGTGGAGCTGCTGAAGCCGCCCTTGTAGACGTAGAGGGTGGCGGCCGAGCTGCCGACGGCCAGGTCGGCCTTGCCGTCGCCGTCGAAGTCGCCGGCGGCCAGGGACAGGCCCCAGTTGTCGTGCGAGGAGACGGCCGGGTCCGGTACGTCGCTTGCCTTGCCGGTGAGGCCGCTCGCCGAGCCCCACAGGATCGCGAGGGCGCCGCCGTCGGTGTCGGTGCCGACCTTCTCGTACGGGGAGGCCACGGCGAGGTCGTCGTACCCGTCGCCGTTGAAGTCGGCATACGCCGTCGCGGCGCCGAACCAGTCGCCGGTCTCGGCGCTGCCGGGCACGCTGCCGGAGTTCTGGCTGAGGACCGAGCGCTTGGCCGAGGTCACACCGGTGGAGGCGCTGCCGTACAGGGCGACGACCTGACCGGCGTTGGCGTGACCGGCGACACTGGCGCCGGGGGCCGAGGCCAGGACGTCGCCGATGCCGTCGCCGTTGAAGTCGGCCTTGGCGACCTTGAACGAGTCGGCGGCGGTGGCCGTCGTCGCCGAGACCGCGAGCAGACCGCCCGTCAGCGCGGCCGCGGCGGCCGTCGCGAGAGCGAGTCTCAGGTGCGAGTGGTGCTTCTGGTGCATGCGGGGTTCTCCTGCGGCATGCGGGGGATGCCTGGCGGGCATCCGCGTCGATGGGGTGCGGACCGTCCGTGTTTGCCAGGTGTTGTCCCACGGGACACGGGCGGTTGGCGATCAAGAGACCTCCGGCAGGGTCCGAGGGTTGTAGTGATGCCGGGGGTTCTTCGGCGGAGGCCGTCGGATGTACGACGATGTCCCGCGCCCTTTCCGGAAGGGCGCGGGACATCGTCGTACGGGGGGCAGCCGGAGTGCTGGTCAGCCGACGTCCGAGGCGTCCAGGCGGTAGACGGTCGAGGTGGTACCGGTCTGCGAGCCGGTGCCGGAGGCCGAGCCGCCGCTCTTGCTCGCGCCGCTGTAGTCGCTCTCCTTCACCGCGGTGCCGTTCTTCTGCACCCAGCTGGTGATCTCCTGGCTGAGGCTGCTGTTGCCGCCCATGCCACCGCCGCCGAGCTGGATGTAGTGCAGCTCGCCCTTCTTCACCAGCTCCTTGAGCTTGGTGAGGGTCATCGCCTGGTCGGTGCCGGTGAAGCCCCACATGGAGATGACGGGCTTGTGCGTGCTGAGGATCAGCTGGCCGGCACTCTGCGAGTTGGACACCGCGAGCAGCCACTCGGCGCCGTCCTGGTGCTTCTCCAGGTACGAGATCAGCGCGCTGTCGACGCTGCCGCCCATGCCGCCGCCACCGCCGGGGCCACCGGCCGTACCGCCGGTGCCGCCGGGAGCCGTGCCCGCGCCCGGAAGTTCCCCGTTCGTGTCCCCGGGCGCGCCGCCCTGCGGGAGTTCACCGGTGCCGCCACCGGGCGGCGTCTGGCCGCCACCGCTGCCGCCGGGGAACTCCCCGCCGGCCTGGCCGCCCTGCTGCGTACCGCCCTGCCGGCCGCCGGGCCCACCGCCGTCGCCGCCGAAGCCGCCCCGGCCGCCACCGCCGCCGGGACCGCCCATGCCGCCGCCGGTCGACGGACCGGCTGTCGGGTTGGTGCCGCCCATCCCGCCGGTGGTGGTGGAGAAGGCCGGTGAGGCGGCGTACGCCGTCGGGCCCGCGAGGGCCGCCACGATCGCCGCGGCGACCGACACCCCGAGCAGCCGGAGCCTCGTCCCAGAGGCAGCCGTACGGAAGAAGAACAGGCCCACGATCGCCAGGACCATGACCACACCGACGACCGGCCACAGCCAGGTGTTCCAGCCGGTGGCCCGGCGCAGCAGCACGATCGCCCAGACGCCGGTGACCGCGAGCCCGGCCGGCAGCACCCAGGACCAGCGGGCGTCGGCGCCGCGGAAGGCGCGCCACAGCATGGCGCCGCCCGCGCCGGTCAGTGCCGCGATGCCGGGGGCGAGCGCGGTCGTGTAGTACGGGTGCATGGTGCCCTCGGCCATCGCGAAGGTCAGGTAGTGCAGCACCAGCCAGCCGCCCCACATCACGAGCGCGGCGCGGGTGGCGTCGGTGCGCGGGGCGCGGCCGCACAGCACCAGACCGGCGACGAGCGCGAGGAAGGCGAAGGGGATCAGCCAGGAGATCTGGCCGCCGAGGACGTCGTTGAACATCCGGCCGATGCCCGCGCTGCCCGCGAAGGTGGCCCCGCCTCCACCGCCTGAGCCGTTGCCCTCGCCGCCGAGGACCCGGCCCAGGCCGTTGTAGCCCATGATCAGGTTCCAGGCGGAGCCGTCGGTCGAACCGCCGATGTAGGGACGGTCGTCGGCCGGGACGAGGGAGACCGCGGTCGCCCACCAGAAGCTGGAGACCGCCAACGCCACCGCGGCGAGGCCCAGGTTGACGGCCTTCTTCTTCCAGCCGAGCTTCGAGGCGTACACGTACACCGCGAAGACGGCCGGCAGGGCGATGTAGCCCTGGAGCATCTTGGTGTTGAAGGCGAGCCCGAACAGGACCGCCGAGCCGATCAGCGGCAGCAGCCGGTCGGTGCGCACCGTGCGCAGGGCGAGGGCCGCGCCGCCGACCATCAGCAGGACGAGGATGGTATCGGGGTTGTTGTCCCGGTTGATCGCGACGGTGATCGGGGTCAGCGCGAGCACGAGCGCGGCGATCGCGGCCGCCACGTGCCCGAACACCCGCTTCACGGAGGTGTGCAGGATCCAGATCGTGCCGAGGGCGGCCGCGATCTCGGGCAGCATCATCTGCCAGGTGCCGAAGCCGAAGACCCGGCACGACAGCCCCATGATCATCAGTGCGAAGGGCGGCTTGTCGACGGTGAGGAAGTTCCCCGCGTCGAGCGAGCCGAAGAACCATGCCTTCCAGCTCTGCGTACCGCTGTAGACGGCGGAACTGTAGAAGCTGTTGAGGCTGTTCCCGCTCAGGTTCCAGCCGTAGAGGACCCCGGCGAGGGCGAGGATCGCGAGCAGCACGGGCAGCGACCAGCGCGGGGCCCTGTCCGGGGGTGCCGCGGTCGGGGCCGGCGGTGGCCAGTCGGCGGACACGGTCTCGGCGTGGGGGTGGGGATCGGTGGCAGATGTCACCCGGGCATCGTGCAGAGGGGGCTTGGGTGAGGGCTGTGACGTACCTGGTGTCAACCTGTGAAAACGCCACGCGCTAGGTAACGACTCGCACAACCATTCCCCATGCGTACAACCATTCACCCGAACCCGCGGGTCAACTGGGCATGACACGGGGGATATCGAGATACGCGAAATGGATCGCGACGGGCGCGCTGGCCGCGTGCGTCGCCGCCGCCACGCCGGCCGCCGCCGCGACCGCACCGGCCGTCAGCTGCGCGTCCGCCAAGGCGGGCCTCGCCGACAAACTCAAGCGGGACATCACGTCCGCCCTCTCCAACCGCTCCGGCACGATCGCCGTGGGCCTCTACGACCGTACGACCAAAACCACCTGCACCCTGCGTTCCTCGACCGCCTACGACTCGGCGAGCGTGGTCAAGGTGACCGTCCTCGCCACGCTGCTGTGGGACGCGAAGAAGCACAACAGGTATCTGACCGACACCGAGAGCACTCTCGCCAAGGCCATGATCACCAAGTCGGACAACGACGCCACCAGCAAGCTGTGGCGGCAGCTCGGCCTGACCAAGATCAAGGGCTTCCTCGGCGCGGCCGGCATGACCCAGACCAAGCCGGGCGCCAACGGCTACTGGGGCCTGACCCAGATCACCGTCACCGACGAGCAGAAGCTGCTCAAGCTGGTCACCGCGAAGAACACCGTCCTGAGCGACAACGCGCGTGCCTACATCCTGAAGTTGATGGGCCAGGTCATCTCGTCGCAGCGCTGGGGCACACCGTACGGCCGCGGCTCGAACATCGCCTGGCACGTCAAGAACGGCTGGCTCCAGCGCTCCACGCACGGCTGGCGGGTGCACAGCGTCGGCACCTTCACGGGCGGCGGCCACGACTACATGATCACCGTGCTCACCCACGGCAACAGCACCATGAACTACGGCGTCAACACCATCCAGGGCGTCGCCAAGGTCATCCACCGGGATCTCGCGGCGAGCTGACGCCTGCCGGACGCCCGTACGTCACCGGCCCGCCCTACGGTGACGCCCATGCAGCTCAGAACCGTACTCGCGACCACCACCGCGGCCCTGGCGGCGGCGACCTGCCTGACGGTGGCAGGACCCGCCGTCGCCTCGGCCCCGGTGAGCCACGCCTGCTCCCCGTCCGTCTCCCTCGACCGCTTCTCCGACGCGCTCGACAAGACGACGTACGACGGCACCTTCGTCGGCAACCTCTCCGCGCTCGCGGTGGACCGGGACGGCTCGCTCGTCGCTCTCTCAGACCGTTCCGCCCTCTTCGGCCTGGACGCGGGAACCCTCGCGCCGAGGTCGGTCCTCCCGCTCGCCGACGAGAACGGCGCCGCGCTGGACTCCGAGGGGCTGGTGATCGACAAGGACGGCACCCGGCTGATCACCTCGGAGACCGAGCCGTCGATCCGCCGGTACGCGAAGGACGGCACGATCCTCGACCGGCTCCCCGTCCCGGCCTCCCTCCAGGTCGCCCCGGCGGGCCGCGCCACCGCGAACCAGACCTTCGAGGGCCTGACCCTCATGAGCGGCGGCCGCACCCTGCTCGCCTCCATGGAGTACGCGCTCTCCGGTGACACGACAGGCACCGTCCGCTTCCAGACCTGGGAGCGGCACGGAAGGAGCTGGCGGCTCGGCGCCCAGTACGCCTACCGCACCGACGCCGCCTTCCTCGGCGTCCCCGAAGTACAGGCCCTCCCCGACGGCCGCCTCCTCGTCCTGGAACGCGGCTTCACCTCCGGCGTCGGCAACACGGTCCGCCTCTACCTGGCCGACCCCCGCCACGCGACGGACACGAGCGGCGTCGAGAACCTCACGGGCCAGTCCGGTGTACGACTGATCAGGAAGACCCTGCTCACGGACATCGCGAGCTGCCCCACCCTGGGCGCGACGGCGAAGCAGCCCCAGCCGAACCCGCTTCTGGACAACATCGAGGGCATGGCGGTCACGGGCCGGGACAAGGGCCGCCTGAAGGTCCTCCTGGTCAGCGACGACAACCAGAACGCGGTGCAGACGACCCGTTTCTACTCCCTGAGGGTGCGGGTCTGACGCCCGAAAATGTTGCGGAGGGATGAAATCCGCCTCCGCCCGCGTTGGTGCCTTCCGGTAGATCAGGACGACGGGCAAACCGGAGGGCACCGCGTGGAACCGCAACGGGGATGGGCACGACGACTGGCCGGGTACGCCTGGCGCTACCCCAAGGACGTCGTCCTCGCCCTGGGCTCCTCCCTCGGCGGCATGGCCGTCATGGCGGTCGTCCCCCTGATCACCAAGGTGATCATCGACGACGTCATCGGCGACCACACCCGGGACATGGCCCCCTGGGCGGGCGCCCTGATCGTCGCGGCGGTCCTCATCTACGTCTTCACCTACGTCCGCCGCTACTACGGCGGCCGCCTCGCCCTCGACGTCCAGTACGACCTGCGCACGGAGATGTTCGGCACGATCACCCGCCTCGACGGCCGCCGCCAGGACGAGCTGTCCACGGGCCAGGTCGTCGGCCGGGCCACCAGCGACCTCCAGCTGATCCAGGGCCTGCTCTTCATGCTGCCGATGACGATCGGCAACTTCGCCCTCTTCGTGATCTCCCTCGTCGTCATGGCCTGGCTGTCGATCCCGCTCACCCTCGTCGCCCTGGCGGTCGCCCCGGCCCTGTGGTGGATCGCCCGGCGCTCCCGCTCCAAGCTGCACCCCGCCACCTGGTACGCCCAGGCCCAGGCCGCCGCCGTCGCGGGCGTGGTCGACGGCGCGGTCAGCGGCGTACGCGTGGTAAAGGGCTTCGGGCAGGAGGACCAGGAGACGGGGAAGCTCCGGGAGGTCGGCCGCCGCCTCTACGCGGGCCGCCTGCGCACGATCCGTTTCAACTCGAAGTACACCCCGGCCCTCCAGGCCGTCCCCGCCCTCGGCCAGGTCGCGATGCTGGCGCTCGGCGGCTGGCTCGCGGTCCGCGGCCACATCACCCTCGGCACCTTCGTCGCCTTCTCCACCTACCTCGCCCAGCTCGTCGGCCCGGTCCGCATGCTCGCCATGGTCCTCACCGTCGGCCAGCAGGCCCGCGCCGGCACCGAGCGCGTCCTGGAGCTGATCGACACCGAGCCGTACCTGAAGGGCGGCACCAAGGAACTCCCCGCCGACGCGCCCGCCACCGTCGAGTTCGACGACGTGTCCTTCGGCTACGACCATGAGCGCCCCGTCCTCGACGGTCTCTCCTTCGAGATCCGCCCCGGCGAGACCCTCGCGGTCGTCGGCTCCTCCGGCTCGGGCAAGTCCACGGTCTCCCTGCTCCTGCCGCGCTTCTACGACGTCACCCACGGCGCCGTCCTCATCGGCGGTCACGACGTCCGCGAGCTCACCCTGGACTCCCTGCGGGCCGCGATCGGCCTGGTCCCCGAGGACTCCTTCCTGTTCTCCGACACGATCCGCAACAACATCGCGTACGGCCGTCCCGACGCGACCCGCGAGGAGGTGGAGAAGGCCGCCCGCGCCGCCCAGGCGGACCGTTTCATCACCGAGCTCCCCGAGGGCTACGACACCAAGGTCGGCGAGCACGGCCTCACCCTCTCCGGCGGCCAGCGCCAGCGCGTCGCGCTCGCCCGGGCGATCCTCACCGACCCGCGCCTGCTTGTCCTCGACGACGCCACCTCCGCCGTGGACGCCCAGGTCGAGCACGAGATCCACGAGGCCCTGAAACACGTCATGGAGGGCCGCACCACCCTCCTCATCGCCCACCGCCGCTCCACCCTGAACCTCGCCGACCGCATCGCCGTCCTGGAGAACGGCCGCCTCGCCGAGATCGGCACCCACGAGGAACTCCAGCTCCGGTCGCCCCTCTACCGCCGCCTGCTCACCGACCCCGACGGCCTCGGCGGCGTCTCCCCGGGCCACGCCCGGCCGGTCGCCGTCCAGGAGGACACCTCCGTACGCGACGAACTGGACGCCGAGTTCGACGCCGAGCGCGGGGTGACGCCCCGCCTGTGGACCGGTGACCGCGAGCCAAAGGACACGGCTCTCGCCGGCACCCCGGCCACCCCCGAACTCCTCGCCGAGGTCGACGCGTTGCCCCCGGCGACGGACATCCCCGACATCGACGAGGCCCGCGCGGTCACGCCCGAGGAGTCGTACGGACTGCGACGGCTGCTGCGGGGCTTCGGAGCGCCGCTGCTGATCAGCCTGGGGCTGGTGGCGGTGGACGCCGGCATGGGTCTTCTCCTCCCCGTGATGATCCGGCACGGCATCGACGACGGTGTCTCGCGGATGGCCACGGCCGCCGTCTGGACGGCGACCCTGCTCGCCCTGCTCTCGGTCCTCGTCCAGTGGGCGGCCCAGATCGGCGAGACCCGGATGACCGGCCGCACCGGCGAACGGGTCCTCTACTCCCTGCGTCTGAAGATCTTCGCCCAGCTGCAGCGGCTCGGACTCGACTACTACGAGCGGGAGCTGACGGGCCGGATCATGACGAGGATGACGACGGACGTCGACGCCCTCTCCACGTTCCTCCAGACCGGGCTGGTCACCGCCTTCGTCTCGGTCGTCACCTTCTTCGGCATCATGGTCGCCCTTCTGGTGATCGACGTACAGCTGGCCCTGGTCGTCTTCGCGACCCTGCCGCCGCTGATCGTCGCCACCTACTTCTTCCGCAAGGCGAGCGTGAAGGCGTACGAACTCGCCCGTGAACGCGTCTCGTTGGTCAACGCCGACCTCCAGGAGTCGGTGTCGGGGCTGCGGATCGTGCAGGCGTTCCGGCGGGAGGGCGACGGCGGGGCGCGCTTCGCGGAGCGCAGCGACAGCTACCGCCAGGCCCGTATCCGGGGCCAGTGGCTGATCTCGATCTACTTCCCCTTCGTGCAGCTGCTGTCCTCCGTCGCCGCCGCGGCCGTGCTGATCTCGGGCGCGGGCCGGGTGGACGCGGCGACTCTGACGACCGGCGCCCTGGTCGCCTACCTGCTCTACATCGACCTGTTCTTCGCCCCGGTCCAGCAGCTCTCCCAGGTCTTCGACGGCTACCAGCAGGCGACCGTCTCCCTGGGCCGCATCCAGGAACTGCTCCAGGAGCCGACGTCCACGAAGGCCACCGAAGAACCCCTGGAAGTCCTCTCCCTGAGGGGCGAAGTCGCCTTCGAGAACGTGCACTTCGCGTACGGCGACGGCGAGGAGGCCCTCGGCGGCGTCGAGTTGAAGATCCCGGCCGGTCAGACGGTCGCCTTCGTCGGCGAGACGGGTGCGGGCAAGTCCACCCTGGTCAAGCTGGTGGCCCGGTTCTACGACCCGACGGGCGGCCGGGTCACGGTCGACGGCACGGACCTGCGCGCCCTGGACCTGACCTCCTACCGCCACCGCCTCGGCGTGGTCCCCCAGGAGGCCTACCTCTTCCAGGGCACGGTCCGCGACGCCATCGCCTACGGCCGCCCGGACGCCACCGACGCCGAGGTCGAGGCGGCGGCCCGCGCGGTCGGCGCCCACGAGATGATCGCCACGCTGGAGGGCGGCTACCTCCACGAGGTCGCCGAGCGCGGCCGCAACCTCTCGGCGGGCCAGCGCCAGCTGATCGCCCTGGCCCGCGCCGAGCTGGTCGACCCGGACATCCTGCTTCTGGACGAGGCCACGGCAGCCCTGGACCTGGCCACCGAGGCCCAGGTCAACCAGGCCACCGACCGCATCGCGGGCCGCCGTACCACGCTTGTCGTCGCCCACCGTCTGACCACCGCGGCCCGCGCCGACCGGGTCGTCGTGATGGATCACGGCCGCGTGGTGGAGGACGGCACCCACGACGAACTGCTCGCGCGGGAGGGGCGGTACGCCGAGTTGTGGCGGACGTTCGTAGGGGAGCCGGTCGAGGTGTCCCGCTGACGGTCGTGCAACCGTCCGACATACGTTCTGCGTCCGTACACCTGTACGCCCGGAAGAGCTGCGGGAGGGACGGCAGTGAAGAGTGGAGCGATACGGCGGCTTGCGGTGGGGCTGGCCGTGACGGCGGCGGCCGGGATGCTCGGGGTCGCCGTGCCGGGACAGGCGCACGCCGCGGCCTCGTCGTGCGAGGGACGCAAGGTCAGGTCGTTCCCGTTCTCCACCGGCAGGGTGGAGGTCTACAAGCGGCGCGGTTACGTGTGCGCGATCACGCTTCCCGCGCGTCCGGGGGCCCGCCAGTACATGATGGTGAGTCTGCGGGCCTACGGGCTGCGGCCGGTCGAGGACACGGGCCAGTACAAGTACCGGGCCGGTCCGGTCACCGTGCACGCCGGGCAGCGCAAGGTGTGGATCAAGGGCGGGGTGGGACGGGGCAGGTACGACTCGGACGGCTGGATCCGGGTCTGACGCACAGCCTCCTCACAGGGTTTTCCCCATCGAGGTGCCATATCCCCTGGTGCGGAACGGACTTGCGCCGCTAGCGTCCGGCGCACATCTGTACTCACAGGGGAGGGTGCATGCGCAAGGCGCTCAGATGGCTTCTCACGCTGGTCGTGCTCATAGGCACGGTCGGCACGGCGGGAGCGGCCACCGCCGCCGAGCCGGAGGCCAGAGGCACCGGTGCCACCACCGACATCAAGGATCAGCTCCTCGCCGTCCCGGGGATGAGCCTGATCGAGGAGAAGCCGTACACCGGTTACCGCTTCTTCGTCCTGAACTACACCCAGCCGGTCGACCACCGGCACCCGTCCAAGGGCACGTTCCAGCAGCGGATCACCGTGCTGCACAAGGACGTCAGCCGGCCGACGGTGTTCTACACCGGTGGCTACAACGTCTCGACGACACCCAGCCGCCGCGAGCCGACCCAGATCGTGGACGGCAACCAGATCTCCATGGAGTACCGCTTCTTCACGCCCTCCCGGCCCGCCCCGGCCGACTGGAGCAAGCTGGACATCTGGCAGGCCGCCAGCGACCAGCACCGCATCTTCAAGGCGCTGAAGAAGATCTACACCAGGAACTGGATCGCCACCGGCGGCTCCAAGGGCGGCATGACCGCCACCTACTACGAGCGCTTCTACCCGCGTGACATGGACGGTGTCGTCGCCTACGTCGCCCCCAACGACGTGGTGAACAACGAGGACTCGGCCTACGACCGCTTCTTCGAGAAGGTCGGCACCAAGGAGTGCCGCGACCGGCTGAACGCGGTGCAGCGCGAAGCCCTGGTGCGGCGCGAGCCGCTGGAGAAGAAGTACGCCGAGTACGCCGCCACCGAGGGCTTCACCTTCACCACCGTCGGCAGCCTGGACAAGGCGTACGAGGCCGTCGTACTCGACTACGTCTGGGGCTTCTGGCAGTACAACCTGCTGGCCAACTGCGGTGACGACGAGCTGATCCCGCCGAACGCGAAGACCGCGACCGACGACCAGATCTGGAACTCCGTCGACACCATCTCCGGCTTCTCCGCCTACGCCGACCAGGGTCTGGAGACGTACACGCCGTACTACTACCAGGCGGCCACCCAGCTCGGCGCGCCGACGATCAAGTTCCCGTACATCGAGAAGAAGTACATCCGCTACGGCTACCAGCCGCCGCGCAACTTCGTCCCGCGCAGCATCCCGACGAAGTTCCAGCCGTACGCGATGCGGGACGTGGACAGCTGGGTGCGCGGCAACGCCCGCCACATGCTGTACGTCTACGGCCAGAACGACCCGTGGGGCGCGGAGCGGTTCCGCGTCGACAAGGGGGCGAAGGACGCGTACGTGTTCACCGCGCCCGGCATGAACCACGGGGCGAACGTCGCCGGTCTGGTCGCCGACCAGAAGGCGTTCGCCACGGCCAGGATCCTCGCCTGGGCGGGTGTCCCGGCCCCCGCCGTGACCGAGGCGAAGCCGCTCGCGGCGTTCGACCGGAAGCTGGACGTACGGGACGTGGAGCGCGAGCCCGCCCTGCGCCCGTAGTTTGTAGAACCGCAGTCCGCGCGCTGCGCCCGGCCGGGATCACAACGGCCGGGCGCAGCCCACCGGCTGGGGGCCGCCGAGCTGGACGTACAGGGCCGTCGACAGCGGGCACAGGCTGCGCCGGGCGACCGCCTTCACCACCTTGTACTGCGGTTTCCGCTCGCCCTTGCCGTCGCACGCGGTCTCCCTGACCTGCCCGCTGCCCGAGCCGTACACGCAGTCACCGACGATGGTCCGCGGGCCGCCCCCGCCACCGGGATCGCCGGGGTGCGGCGGCTGCAGATTGCGCATGCAGGCGTACCCCTGCGGCACCGCCCCGTCGCCGTCCTCGTCGGAGACCTGGCTCTGCTCACTGATGTGCAGCACGAAGTCGGTGGTCGCCGGGCAGGGTGGCCCGTCGGCCGGGGTGCCGTCGTGCCGGGCCACGACCCGCGCCGCCGCCCGCTCACCGGTGCAGGGCACCTCGGTGAAGCTGGCCTTGCCGAAGGAGCTGCACTCGTCGACCGCGAGGAACACCGCGCCGAAACCGGAGGCCCGGGTCGCGGACGGCGAGACGGAGGCCGTCGCGGCGGGCCCCTTGTCGTTCTCCCCGCCGGCCGCCGGCTGTGTGCACCCCGTCAGCAGGGCGGCGAGCAGCGCCGCCAGTAGGCACACCACCCCCGTGGAAAACCTGTCGCGCATCGCCATCCCCCCGGACTACCCCCAGGTCCAGCGTGACCGTCCCGGCGGGGCCACGCCAGACATGTGGGGTCCTTTGCGCCTTTCGGGGGTGATGTGCGAGTTGTGCGTCGTACGGGAACTACGCCCCGCGTGCTATCGGCCGTACGACAGCCCGTACCCGACCGGGTACAGCGCCGTCGCCGGGTCGTCCGCCCGCTGCACCGGCACCGGCAGCCTCCCGCGCGGTGCCGCCTTCCCGGCGATCACCCGCGCGGCCGCCCGCAGTTCGACGTCGGTCCAGGAGTAGGTCGCCAGGCAGGCCGGAACGGTGGGCAGTTGGGCCACGTCGTAGGGGTTGCGGATCGCGACCGCCACCACCGGCCGCCCCGTCGCCACGAGCTGCTCGACGAGCGCCTTCTGGGCGGCCGTGATGTTGTACGTCCCGACGATCACCGCGTCCGCGTCCCGTGCCGACGCCACAGCCTGCGCGACGGTGGCCGCCGAGGGGGCCGTACCGGTCGACAGGGCGGTTGCCGTGAAGCCGAGTTCGGTGAGGGCGGCGGCGAGGACTCCGGTCGGCGGGCCCGTCGTACCGGACGGGGAGGCGGGGTCGGCGCCCACGACGAGCAGCTTGCGGTGGGTGAGCCGCGACAGGGGCAGCAGCCGTTTCTCGTTGACCAGCAGGGTCGTCGTCCGCTCGGCGATGCGGTCGGCCGCGGCGAGGTGGGCCGGGGTGCCGACGGTCCGGGTGACGCCGCCCTGGCCGACGTAGGGCTCCTCGAACAGCCGCAGCCGGGACTTGAGGCGCAGGATGCGCAGGATCGACTCGTCCAGCCGCGCCTCGGTGAGCTCGCCGACCTGCACTGCCTTCAGGACGGCGTTCCACGCGACGTCCAGGGAGGGCGGGTTGAGGAGCTGGTCGACGCCGGCCTTGAGGGCGAGGACGGGGACGCGGTCGTCGCCGTACTTCTGCCGGACGCCCTCCATCCCCAGGGAGTCCGTGACGACGACCCCGTCGTAGCCGAGTTCGCCGCGCAGGATGCCGGTGAGGATCGGGTGGGAGAGGGTGGCCGGGTCGCCGGAGGGGTCGAGGGCCGGGAACTGGATGTGCGCGGTCATGACCGAGTCGATGCCGGCGCGGACCGCGGCCCGGAAGGGGACGGCGTCCAGCGTCTCCCACAACTCCCGGCTGTGGGTGATGACGGGGAAGCCGTAGTGGCTGTCGACGGCGGTGTCCCCGTGCCCCGGGAAGTGCTTGGCGGTCGCCGCGACCCAGGCGCCCTGGTACCCGCCGACCTCGGCGGCCACGAGCCCGGCGACGGCCCGGGGGTCGGCCCCGAAGGAGCGGACGCCGATGACGGGGTTGGCCGGGTTGACGTTGACGTCGGCGACGGGGGAGTAGTTCTGCCGGATGCCGAGGGCCCTGAGCTCCTGCCCGGCGATACGGCCGAGGGTGCGGGCGTCCTTCCGCGACCCGCCGGCGCCGATCGCCATGGCGCCCGGGAACAGGGTGGCGGGCTCGCCGACCCGGCAGACGATCCCGTGCTCCTGGTCGGTGGAGATCAGGACGGGCAGGCCGCGCGGCTGGTGCAGTGACGCCTTCTGGATGCCGTCGGACAGATCGGCGATCTGGTGCGGATCACGGGTGTTGTGCGCCCACGTGAAGTAGATGATCCCGCCCACCCGGTACCTGGCGATCATCTCGGCGGCCGTACGGACGCCGATCTCCTTGAGGTTGGCGTCGATGTCGGCCTGGTCCGGGGCGGTGGCGGAGTGGCCGTAGACCCGCATCACGAAGAGCTGGCCGACCTTCTCCTCGAGCGTCATACGGGAGATGAGGGAGCGGAGCTTCTTGTCGTCCTTCTTGTCGTCGGCGTATGCGGTCCCGCTCACGGCGAGAGTGGCGGCGACGCCTGCTGTCGCGGCGAGGACGGTACGTCTGGAGGGCACGTGCGCTCCTTCCGGAGGTGATCCGCTGAAGGAAACTTCCGAGAAGTCACCAATAACCGGGAAGTTTCTGCCAGTCAAGGGAGTGCACAGTAACCGGAGGGTGCCGCCATCGGCGCTGTTGGAGGGGGGCGCGCCGATGACGGCGTGCTGCCGGCCGCGGTACGGAGGAGAGGGTTGGTCAGCGTTCGCAGCCAGCAGCGAGGCCGACGCCGTACCACGGTGACTCTCCGGCAGCTTGCGGGTTTGACGAGCGGGGGCGGGGCGGGGTTCCCGGCTCCCGCCCGATTTCCCCAAGTTGGTGAGGCCGGGGCCAACGGGACGAATGAGTCGGCACCTGGAGCCGGTCACGCCCCCGGCGTAGGGTCGGCGCATGAGCCAGTCGCTGCCGCTCCTGACCGTCCTCGCCGGTCTCGCCGTGCCCCTGGCCCTCTTCGCCCTGCCGGCCCGGCACGTCCGGCGCCGTGGGACGGCGGGCGGAGCCCTGCGCGGCGCGCTCGCGGCACACGACGAGGTGTGGCACGGGACGGCCGCGGACTCGTACGTCGAGCTCCAGGTGCAGACGGACCGTAAGTCGCCGCTGCCGGACGACCGGTGGAAGCGGCGCCCGGGCCGCTGAGCGGCGGCCGGCGGGCCGGGTGACTCCGAGGTCCATCCCGTGGACGTCCCGGCGTCGGAGGCGGTCCTGGGCGATCATGAGGGCCATGCCCGCCGACACGCCCGCCCCGCAGACCGTCTCCCTCCCCGGCTCCAAGTCCATCACCGCCCGCGCCCTCTTCCTGGCCGCCGCGGCCGACGGGGTCACCACCCTCGTACGCCCCCTCCGCTCGGACGACACGGAGGGCTTCGCCGAGGGCCTGGTACGGCTCGGCTACCGGGTGGGCCGTACGCCGGACACCTGGCAGGTGGACGGCCGCCCGCAGGGACCGGCTCTCGCCGAGGCGGACGTGTACTGCCGTGACGGCGCGACGACCGCCCGTTTCCTTCCCACCCTGGCCGCGGCCGGCCACGGCACCTACCGCTTCGACGCCTCGCCCCAGATGCGCCGACGCCCGCTGCTGCCCCTGTCGCGTGCGCTGCGGGACCTGGGCGTGGACCTGCGCCACGCGGAGGCGGAGGGCCACCATCCGCTGACGGTACGGGCGGCGGGCGTCGAGGGTGGGGACGTGGTCCTGGACGCGGGCCAGTCCTCCCAGTACCTCACCGCGCTGCTGCTGCTCGGCCCCCTGACCCGCCGGGGCCTGCGCATCCGCGTCACCGACCTGGTGTCGGCGCCGTACGTCGAGATCACCCTCGCGATGATGCGGGCGTTCGGGGTGGAGGTGGCGAGGGAAGGCGACGTCTTCGTGGTCCCGCCGGGCGGCTACCGCGCCACGACCTACGCGATCGAGCCGGACGCGTCCACGGCGAGCTACTTCTTCGCGGCGGCGGCGGTGACCCCGGGCGCCGAGGTGACGGTCCCCGGCCTGGGCACGGGCGCCCTCCAGGGCGACCTCGGCTTCGTGGACGTCCTGCGGCGGATGGGCGCGGAGGTGTCCGTGGGCGCCGACGCCACCACGGTCCGGGGTACCGGCGAACTGCGCGGCCTGACGGTCACCATGCGGGACATCTCGGACACCATGCCGACGCTCGCGGCGATCGCGCCCTTCGCCTCCGGCCCGGTCCGCATCGAGGACGTGGCGAACACCCGCGTGAAGGAGTGCGACCGGTTGGAGGCCTGCGCGGAGAACCTGCGGCGGCTGGGCGTGCGGGTGGCGACGGGCCCGGACTGGATCGAGATCCGGCCGGGAGCGGCCACCGGCGCTCAGGTGACGTCGTACGGCGACCACCGCATCGTCATGTCCTTCGCGGTCACCGGCCTTCGGGTCCCCGGAATCTCGTTCGACGATCCCGGATGCGTACGGAAGACTTTCCCCGGTTTCCATGAGGCGTTCGCCGCACTGCGAAGGGGCATCCGGGAGTGAACGAGCGTTGAGTTTCCAGCTGGAAGGGCCGGTCCTGGCAGGCGAGTCGGTACGTCTGGAGCCGCTGGACCACGCACACACGGCAGACCTGGCCGTGGCGGCGGAGGAGGACCGCGGCACCTACGAGTTCACGTGGGTGCCCAGGGCCGACGAGGTCGCCGACTACATCGACGCGCAACTCGCGCGGGCGGCGACGGGACGGCTGGCGCCCTACGCCCAGGTCTCGGTGGCGACGGGGCGGGCGGTGGGGGCGACGTCGTTCTGGGAGCCGCGGTGCTGGCGCTCCGACGATCGACTCGACGCCGTCGAGGTCGGTTTCACCTGGCTGGGGGCCTCGGCGCAGGGCACCGGCATCAACGCCGAGGCCAAGCTGCTGCTCTTCCGGCACGCCTTCGAGGAGTGGGACGTCTCCCGCGTCGACCTGAAGACGGACGCCCGCAACGACCGCTCCCGCGCCGCGATCCAGAGCGTGGGCGCCCGTTTCGAGGGCGTCCTGCGCAACTGGTCCCGCTCCTGGGCACCGGGCGAGGACGGACGCCTGCGCGACTCCGCGATCTTCTCCATCACGGCCCAGGAGTGGCCGCAGTGCCGGAAGCGGCTGGAGGAGCGGGTGGCGAGGTTCGTGGCGCGGCGGGGGTGAGGGCAGGTCGAGAGAGGGACGGGGGCTCTGGAGGACCCGGTGCTGTTGCGTGATGTCGCGGTGGACGACGTGGACGCCTACGTCCGGATGCGGTGCGACCCCGTCATGATGGCCGACCTCGGCGGGCCGTTGCCGCGCGAGGGCATGGCGGACAAGGTGCGCCGGGACGCGGCGGAGGCAGCGGCTGATCAGTCCTGGATCAAGATGATCGTCCCCGACCCGGACCGGCCCGAGGTAGTGGCGGGAGCGCTGACCATCTGGTCCCACGACCCCGGGGACGGCCCCCTCTCGGAGATCGGCTGGATGGTGCTTCCCGAGTTCCAGGGGCGGGGGCTGGGCAAGCGCGCGGTCCGCGCCCTGCTCGATCAGGCGTGGGCCGCACACCGGTGGGGCGACATCCACGCCTTTCCGGCGACGAGCAACGGCCCCTCGAACGGCATCTGCCGCTCACTCGGCTTCCGCCTGCTCGGCGAAGTCGACATGCCGTTCGCGGACCGGGTCCTGCGCAGCAACCACTGGACGATCACGCCGCGGTGAGACCTGAGCGGGGCGACTCCGTTCCCAACCAGCGGAGTTGAGTCAGCACGCGAGGATCACGCCTCGTCCGTGGCCGGAATCGCCCGCAGCTGCGGTGTGCTCGCCCCGACGTACCCCACCGCCGCCACGCACATCAGGCCGCCCGTGATCAGTGCCGTCACGCCCGAGCTCCAGCCCGCGACCAGGCCGCCGCGCAGGTTGCCGAGGTGCGGGCCCGCCTGGCCGACGATCGTCTCGGCGGCCGTGACCCGGCCGAGCAGGGCGTCGGGGGTGTGGGTCTGGACGATGGTGGTGCGGGAGAGGACGGACATGGAGTCCGCCGCGCCGGCCACGGCCAGGATGCCGAGGCCCGCCCACGCGCTGGTGGTCAGGCCGAACAGCGCGAGGGCCGCGCCCCAGGTCGCCGACGCGCACAGCATCACCGGCCCGGGACGGGCCAGCCGGGTCACCGGGCCGGAGAACACCGTCGCGGCGACACCGCCCACCGCGAGCGCGGACAGGAACAGTCCGAGCGTGCGCGGGTCACCGCCGAAGCGCTCCTCGTTGACCAGCGGGAACAGGCTCACCGGCATGGACAGGACGGTGGCGGCCAGGTCGGTCAGCAGCGCGCCGCGCACCACCCGGTGACCGGTCAGGAAGCGCAGCCCGTCCAGGACACCGTGCACCCCGGGCCGGGACTTCTCCCCCTCGGGCGGCAGCGCGGGCAGACCGTAGGCGCCGTAGAAGGACATCGTGAAGCTCAGGGTGTCCACGAGGTAGCAGACGCCGATGCCCCACCAGCCGAGCACGACCCCGGCGACGGCCGGGCCGACCAACATCATCGCCTGACCGGTGACCTGCTGGAGCGCGAGACCGGCGGCCACCTGCTCGCGGGGCAGCAGCCGTGGCACGAACACCCCGGCGGCGGGCGCGCCGAGCGCGGCGAAGGAGGTCTGCACAGCGACCAGCAGCAGGACCACCATCACCGGCGCGTGCCCGGCGAAACCCTGCGCGGCCAGCAGCAGGGAGCAGACCGCCGAGCCGACGGTGCCGGTGAGGTACACCCGGCGCCGGTCGGCCCGGTCGACCCAGGAACCCGCGAACAGGCTGACCCCGACCATCGGCACCGCCTGGGCGACGCCGACCGCGCCGCTCCAGACCGTGCTGTGGGTCATGTCCCAGACCTGGTACATGACGGTGACCATGGTCATGAAGGAGCCGAGTGTGGACACCGTGCGCCCGAACAGCAGCCGCCGGAAGACCGGTGAGGTGCGCAGGGGCCGTACATCGAGGAACGTGCGGCTGAGGCTCATGACGCGGGGAGCGGGGCGGGGGTGGGCTGATGCACCCGGGGACGGTATCGGGCCGTCCCCGCCGCGGCCACCGAATAATCGCGTCAGGCGGAGTCGTTCAGGAGCCGGGCCAGGTGGTCGCGCCCCGCCTCCAGCAGCTCCTCCAGCGGCGCCGCCGCCTCGTACCAGCGCTTCTCGTACTCCCAGCACAGCCAGCCGTCCCAGCCGTGCCGGGAGAGCACCTCCACGCACTCCGCGATCGGCAGGACCCCGGCACCGAGCGCGACCGGGGTGGTGTCCTCGGCCGAGGCGATGTCTTTGACCTGGACGTATCCGAGGTGCGGGGCGAGGGCCGCGTAGGTCTCGGAGGGCTGTTCGCCGCCGAGCCAGGTGTGCATGACGTCCCAGAGCGAGCCGACCTGGCGGTGGCCGACGGGGCCGAGGATGCGGATCGCGTCGGCGCCGGTGCGGTGCGAGTCATGGGTCTCGAGCAGGATGCGTACGTCGAGGTCGCCGGCGTACTCCGCGGCCGTACCGAGTCGCCGGGCGGCCGTGGCGTCGGCGTCCTCGCGGGACTGGTCGGAGGCGGCGCCGGGGAAGACGCGCACGAAACCGGCGCCGAGGTCGCGGGCGAGGTCCAGGAGGCGGTGGATCTCCTCGACCACGGGTTCGTCGTCACCGGGGGCGGCCACGCGCGCGTACCCGGCGAGCCCCAGCACCTCCACGCCGGCCGCCTTGAACTCGGCGACCGCGTCGGCCCGTTCGGCGAGCCCGATACCGGGGTGCACCGGCTCCTCCGGATGCGCGCGCAGTTCTACTCCGTGATAGCCGTGCGTGGTCGCGAGCCGCAGCACGTCGGCGAGGGGGAGGCCGGGGACACCGAGGGTGGAGAACGCCAGTTTCATGCGCCCTACTCTCACCCGGTGGAGTCGGTGAGGTCCAGCCGGGGGCGGCGGCCGGCCTGGAGACTCCGCCGACGGCGGCCGACCGCCGTCACTCACCGGTCCCCGTCAGGTCCAGTCGCCAGTCCTGCCCGTTCAGGTCCTTGCCGAAGGAGCGGTGGGGTTTTTCGGCGGCGAGGACGAAACCGTGGCGCTGGTAGACGCGGCGGGCGGCGGTGAGGACGTCGTTGGTCCACAGCACCAGGTCGCGATAGCCGACACCGCGCGCGAAGTCGACGACGGCCGACACCAGCCGGTCCCCGATGCCGAGTCCGCGCGCCTCGGGCTCGACGAGGAGCAGTCGCAGCCGGGCGGTGGCGGGCGCGTCGTCCCGTACGCACATCACGCACCGTTCCTAAAGACTGAGCGGGAGTGAGTCCTGTTGCCAGAACCCATGCTCAGCCGTGTGCCCCGAACGGTGTTGGGCACCCTGGTCGCCCGCTTTCGCTCCACGGCCCGGCGGCGCGCATCCGGTGCGTGGTCCGGGAATATGGGGGCGGGTTTCCTCACGCCGACGGGTGTCCGGTCGGGCCTGGACGGTCCGATGCCCCGCACCATCACTCTGGTGGGACGGGGCGGTGTCGTCCGTCGCCGGATCGGATGCCCGAGGGCGCGTCGCCCGACCGCGATGCTTGCCGCATCGTGCCGGGAAATCCTGCGAGTCGTGGTGGTCAGCGGTTTCTGCCAGTGCTGCGCGCCCCAGCGGCTGGTGTAGGCGGGGTCGACCGCGACGACGGCGATGTCCTGCTCGGCGGCCATCGACACCAGCCGGGACCTGAGCTTCGCGGTGGGGAAACGCGAGATGAGGCGGCGGAAACGCTTGTTACGGCCGTGCTTCTCGCGGCTGGTGCCGTCGCTGAAGTCGAGGTCCTCGATAGCGATCGCTGCGGCCCCGCAGCGCCGGGTGTGGTGCAGCAGCCTGCTCAGTGCGTGCCGGATCTGCGCGTCCCGGTGCTGGGTGCTGCCGGTGAGGTCGTAGAAAAAGCGCTGCGGCTCGCCGACCGGGTTGCCGTGCACATCGAGGTGCCAGGCGGCGAGGTGATCGTCGTTCATGTCCACGGCCACCACTCCCCGGGCCAGTGCCGCCTCCAACGGCAGGGTGGGGGTGGCGGCGCGCTGCCAGGACGCGGTGACATACCAGCGGCCGCGTGCCGTGTCGTGGTGGATGCGGTAGGCCACCGCCCGGTTGACGGTGATCCGGTCGAGCCATTCCTGACCCCGGTGCTGGAACGCCACGGTGGCGTCGAGGACGTACCGGCCGTGGGGTGCGTTGGCCAGGTAGGCCAGCGGGGCCGGGAGCTTGAGGGAGACCTGTCCGGTGCCGGTGACGCGGATCGTCTCGTTGCCGAAGCGCTTGCCCGTTTCCCCGTCCGCGGCCAGGAACATGCGCTCCGCCTGCCAGCGTCGGCGCCATGCCTGCTCGTCCAGTCCGGCCGCCTGAAGGTGGTGGCGGGCGTTCGCGAGGCGTCTGCCGCCGCGCACCACCCGCACCCGGCCCGCCGCCCAGTCCGCCTCGGCCGTCGCGAGGCGGGACTTCAGGGTCCGCAGGCGGCGGGATTTGGCATGCCACTCACCGCGCGAGCCGTACCCGCGTACCAGCCCCGCGCGCTTGTCGGCCTTGGCACCCAGGGGCCGGGCCAGCCGCGCCTCGATGGACGCGATCTGCCCCCGCAGCCAGGCCATGTGGGCGGCCTGCCCGCGCCGGGCCAGCGCCCACTGATCATGCGTGGCCTTGGTGATACTGCCCGCCCACCGAGCCGACGACCTCCCCGTCAGCGACCTTTTGCGCACCGCCCAGGAGGCCGCATCATGCGCCGGCCCCTGCCGGCAGCGCTCCGCGAGATCACCAGCCGCCAGCGACCCCAGGAACCCCCCGACCTCGGCCAGCACCGCTGCATCCGCCTCAGACACCCGCAGCCGATCCCGAATAGCCACCCCAGCCGGAGCGGGCACCACGAACGACGCCACCACCTCCCGCAGCCCGCCCACCCCTTCACCCCCGCCCGCAGTTCGAGACCCCGTCACCGCAGTCAACGAGCACCGTCTGCAAAGGTCACCCGTTCGCCCCAAGAACTCCCGTTCCCCTCAGGGCCTCGACCTCAGACACCCCCACGGCAGCAGCGAACATCCCCGGCGCACCGCGGATAACCAGCCCCGCACATGCGCCCCCGGCACTCACCCACACTCACTCTGCTCACTACGTCGCCAGCAGTTAAGAACCCTCGGCGGCTGGCCGGTACACGCACACCTGCACGCCGGTCTTCCCGCTGACGGTCGACACCAGCTCGAACGGCCGCTTCGCCCCGTCCTCCGGGAAGATCGACTTGCCGCCGCCGAGCAGCACCGGCATCACGATGAGCTGGAGCTCGTCGACGAGCCCCTCGCCGATCAGGGTCCGGACGAGGGTGGGGCTGCCCATCATCGCCAGCTCGCCGCCCTCCCGCTCCCGCAGCTCACGGATGCGCGCGACGGCCTCGGAGCCGGGGATGCGCTCGGTGTTGTTCCAGGTCAGCTCGGAGTCGTCGAGGGTGTCCGTGACGACGTACTTCTTCAGGGCGTTCAGCCGGTCGGCGAAGGGGTCCCCCGCGCGCTCCGGCCAGGCCCCCGCCATCGTCAGATACGTCCGCCGCCCGTACAGCAGCGCCTCGGCCCGCTCCATCCCCTCCGTGAACGCCGGTCCGAGCACCTCCGGGTCGAAGTAGGGGTGCGACCAGCCACCGTGCGCGAACCCGCCGTCGGTGTCCTCCTCGGGCCCGCCGGGCGCCTGCACGACCCCGTCCAGACTGATGAACTCACTGACCACGATACGCATGGGGACTCACTCCAGTTCTTGGTCGATTACGGCAGTGCAGACCGGGGCGGGGCACGGAACTCATCGGTGCGGGGAGCGTACGGCGTCCTCCGGCTCAGTCCCACCAGAAACGCCACTCCGTCCGCCCCACCAGTTCGCGCGCGTACTCCGGGAACGGCGTCGGCGGGTCGTCCACGATGTTGTCCGCGGTGGACAGGACATGCTCCAGGGCGAGTCTCTCGGCATCCGCCGGGTCGAGCGGCGGCCGGGCGACGGAGACATACAGCTCAGCGCCGTACGCGGCCACGACCCGGGCCCCGAACCGCTCCTCCCAGCTCCGCAGCAGGGCTCCCATGAGAGGCATCGGCGGGTCGTTGGTCCAGCCGATCACGGCCGGGACGTCGGCGGAGCTGCGGGCGGGGACGAGGACGAGGCTGAGCGAGCTCGCGTACGGCCCCGTGCGCAGGAGATCCGCGACGGTACGACCCGCCACCTCCTCGGGGCCCGGACCGGTACCGGTGTCCGGACCGGCGGGCGCGAGGCCCGGCCAGCTCTCGAACGGCGGTCCCGGATCGTGCGGCCAGGGCTCGACGTCCTCCGGGGTGTCGTCGGAGGGCTCCGCGGTGGAGGGATCGGACCAGGACGGCAGTCGCCGCTCCCGGTACTCCGCGAAGTCGGCCGCGAGGACCTCCTCCAGGCGTACGGCGTCGGCGGCGGCCGGATCCGCGGGCCGTGCGGGGTCGTCGGGCCAGCACAGGTGCGGGTGCAGCCCGGTGACGACGGCCTGCCTCAGCAGATCCGCCCACAACTCCTCCATGTCGTCCGGCAGTTCGTCGGAGATCCAGACCTCCGTCGGACCCCGTCGCTCGAACCGCCCCGGGGGCAACCCGTCGGGCAGGGAAAAGACCATGCCCGGACGATAGAGGGGACCACTGACAACAGACCTTCCGGACCCGGCGGCCCCCGAATTCGGTGGACAGCGATCACGCCGCCGACAGACTGGCCCGATGACCACCACAGACTCCGCCACCGACCTTCGCCTCTACCTTCAGGACGCCCGCGACTCCCTGCTCCTGAAGCTCGACGGCCTCTCCGAGTACGACGTCCGCCGCCCTCTCACCCCGACCGGCACCAACCTCCTGGGACTGGTCAAGCACCTCACCGGTGCCGAGGCGAGCTACTTCGGCGAGACCTTCGGCCGGCCGCTCCCCGGGGCCCAGCCCCTGTGGATCACCGGTGCCGCCGAGCCGAACGCCGACCTGTGGGCGACCGCCGAGGAGACCCGCGAGCACATAGTCGACGGCTACCGCCGGGCCTGCGCCCACGCGGACGAAACCCTTGACACCCTCCCGCTGGACACCGTGGGCCGAGTCCCCTGGCCCCCGCACTCCGAACTCACCCTCCACCGCATCCTGATCCACATGATCGCCGAGAGCCACCGCCACGTCGGCCACGCCGACGTCGTACGCGAACTCGTCGACGGGTCGGTGGGGCAGCGGGCGGAGGGGGACAACATGGCGCCGGGGGACGGGGATTGGTGGGAGCAACACCGGAACCGGGTGGAGGCGGCGGCGAGAAAGGCTTCCGCGGGGGATTCAGGCAACTGAACCCACCTAAGGGGCGCGGGGAACTGCGCGCCCAGCCCCCACCGGCCCGCACCTGTTCAGGCCCGCGGCACCCCCGAAGACCCCCGCACCATCAACTCCCCCCGCACCGTCGCGATCCCCCCGGGCGGCGGCTCCTCCCGCCCCATCGCGATCCGCCCCGCCCGGGCCCCCGCCTCCGCCAACGGCAACCGCACCGTCGTCAGCGCGGGCACCGCGTCGATGCTGAACGGCAGGTCGTCGAACCCGGCGACGGACACGTCGTCCGGAATCCGCAGCCCCGAGTCCCGCAGCGCCGCACACGCCCCCAGCGCGACGGAGTCGTTCGCGGCCACCACAGCCGTGAGCGACGGATCCCGCCGCAGCAGCTCCAGCGTGGCCTCGTACCCGGACCGCCGGTCGTAGCGGCCGTGCACGGTCCACCGAGGGTCCTCCTCGATGCCGTGCGCCGCCAGCGCCGCCCGGTGTCCCTCCAGCCGGTGCCGGGTCGTCGTCCGCTCCTCGGGGCCCGCGATGTACCCGAGGCGCCGGTGCCCGAGCCCGATGAGGTGTTCCGTCAGCTCGCGACCCCCGCCCCGGTTGTCGAAGGTCAGCGCGAACGCCCCGGTCTCCGGCGCCGGCGGCCGCCCGCACAGCACGATCCGCGTCCCCGCGTCCGCCAGTTTCCGCAGCTTGGCGGACATCGCGGCCTGGTGCGGCGCCGCCTCCGTCGCCCCACCCGTCAGCACGACCGCCGCCGCCCGCTGCCGCTGGAGCAGGGTGAGATACGTCAGCTCCCGCTCCGGGGAACCCCCGGTGTTGCAGACGACCCCGAGCCGCTCACCACCCGCGCGCCCGCCCGGCCCGCCGATCTCCGACTGGATCGCGCCGGCCATGATCCCGAAGAAGGGGTCGGCGATGTCGTTCACGAGGATCCCGACGAGATCCGAGGTGGCGGCGGCGAGCGAGCTCGCCGGCCCGTTCAGCACGTAGTCCAGCTCGTCCACGGCCCGCAGCACCCGCTCACGGGTGGACGCGGCCACGGGGTAGTTCCCGTTCAGTACGCGCGACACCGTCGCGGGGGAGACCTGGGCGCGGGCCGCCACGTCCGCCAGGGTCACCGTCATCTCGTCGTCCTCCGGTCGCGCGCCTCGGCGTGTCCTGGCGTGGTGCCCAGGCGCCTCAGCGCATCCAAGTCGTACTCCGTCGTACACGCGGGCCCCCACGGCCCGGTTCCGAGCCGACCTTAAGCCCCCCACTCCCAGTTGTTCGCCCCCTCGAACAACTCACGCCGTTTGCGGTCTTGTCCAGACCGGTGGTCAGAGGCTAGCTTCTTCGTAGATAGAAAGCGCTTGCTGTAACGCTCATCAGTGGAGCGTGCGCGGCGCGCACAACCGCGTACGACTCCTATGAAGGGAATGACGTGACACGCAAGACGGTGCGTATCGCCATGAACGGTGTGACGGGGCGCATGGGCTACCGCCAGCACCTCGTCCGCTCGATCCTCGCCATCCGCGAGCAGGGCGGTCTCGACCTCGGCGACGGCAACGTGCTGTGGCCCGAGCCGATCCTCGTGGGCCGCCGTGAGCACGCGCTGAAGGCCCTCGCCGAGCAGCACGGCCTGGACCCGGCGAACGTCTCCACCGACGTGGACGCGGTCCTCGCCGACCCGACCGTCGAGATCTACTTCGACGCCCAGGTGACCTCCGCGCGCGAGGAGTCCATCAAGAAGGCGATCGCCGCCGGCAAGCACATCTACACCGAGAAGCCCACCGCCACCGGCCTCGACGGCGCCCTGGAGCTGGCCCGCCTCGCCGAGGCGAAGGGCATCAAGCACGGCGTGGTCCAGGACAAGCTCTTCCTGCCGGGCCTGCTCAAGCTGAAGCGCCTCATCGACGGCGGCTTCTTCGGCCGGATCCTCTCGATCCGCGGCGAGTTCGGCTACTGGGTCTTCGAGGGCGACTGGCAGCAGGCCCAGCGTCCGAGCTGGAACTACCGGGCCGAGGACGGCGGTGGCATCGTTGTCGACATGTTCCCGCACTGGGAGTACGTGCTCCACGAGCTCTTCGGCCGCGTGAAGTCGGTCCAGGCCCTGACCGCCACCCACATCCCGCAGCGCTGGGACGAGAACGACAAGCCCTACGACGCCACCGCCGACGACGCCGCGTACGGCATCTTCGAACTCGAAGGCGGTGCGATCGCCCAGTTCAACTCCTCCTGGACCGTCCGCGTCAACCGCGACGAGCTCGTCGAGTTCCAGGTCGACGGCACCGAGGGCTCCGCGGTCGCCGGTCTGCGCAACTGCCGCGTCCAGCACCGCTCCGCCACCCCGAAGCCGGTCTGGAACCCGGACATCCCGGTCACCGAGTCCTTCCGCGACCAGTGGCAGGAAGTTCCCGACAACGCGGACTTCGACAACGGCTTCAAGGCCCAGTGGGAGCTCTTCCTCAAGCACGTCTACGCCGACGCCCCCTACCAGTGGGACCTCCTCGCCGGCGCCCGCGGCGTCCAGCTCGCCGAACTGGGCCTGAAGTCCTCGGCGCAGGGCCGCCGTCTCGACGTACCGGAGATCTCGCTGTGACGATCCAACTCCCTGACTTCAAGGGGGGCTTCAGGGCCTACGAGCCCCGCAAGGAACCCTTCGCCGCCACCCCGGGAACCCCCTTCACCTCCCGTACGGTCTTCTCGGCGGCGCACGTCGTCGCCGACCCGTTCGCCGACTCCACGCCGGACTCCCCGGCCGCCGTCGACTGGGACGCCACCCTCGCCTTCCGCCGCCACCTGTGGTCGCACGGGCTCGGTGTCGCCGAGGCCATGGACACCGCCCAACGCGGGATGGGCCTGGACTGGGCGGGCGCGGCCGAGCTCATCCGCCGCAGCGCCGCCGAGGCCAAGTCGGTCGGCGGTCTCATCGCCTGCGGCGTCGGCACCGACCAGCTCACCGGCCCCGCGACCCTGGACGAGGTCCGCGCGGCCTACGAGGAGCAGCTCGCCCTCGTCGAGGAGTCCGGCGCGCAGGCCATCCTGATGGCCTCCCGGGCTCTCGCGGCGGCCGCCACGGGCCCCGAGGACTACCTGGAGGTCTACGGCCACCTCCTGCGCCAGGCCACCGAGCCGGTCATCCTGCACTGGCTGGGCCCGATGTTCGACCCCGCCCTGGAGGGCTACTGGGGCTCCAGCGACCTCGACGCGGCCACGGACACGTTCCTCCAGGTCATCGCGGCCCACCCCGACAAGGTCGACGGCATCAAGGTCTCGCTCCTGGAGGCCCAGCGCGAGATCGACATCCGGCGCCGCCTCCCGCAGGGCGTCCGCTGCTACACCGGCGACGACTTCAACTACCCCGAGCTGATCGCGGGCGACGACCAGGGCTTCTCCCACGCCCTGCTCGGCATCTTCGACCCGCTGGGCCCGCTCGCGGCCGAGGCGGTCCGCGTCCTGGACACCGGCGACGCCAAGGGCTTCCGCGAACTCCTCGACCCCACGGTCGAGTTGTCCCGCCATCTCTTTCAGGCGCCGACCCGCTTCTACAAGACGGGCGTGGTCTTCCTGGCCTGGCTGGCCGGGCACCAGTCGCACTTCACGATGGTCGGCTGCCTCCAGTCGGCCCGCTCCCTCCCGCACTTCGCGCGCGCCTACGAACTCGCCGACGGCCTGGGCCTGTTCCCGGACCCGAAGCTGGCCGAGGAGCGCATGAAGAACCTGCTGTCCCTGTACGGGGTGACCCAGTGACCGACCTGTCCCGCTTCTCGATCAACCAGATGACGGTCAAGCAGCTGTCGATCCCGGACCTGGTCGACGCCTGCCGCGACCTGGGCATCGGCAACGTCGGCCTGTGGCGCGAGCCCGTCCAGTCGTACGGCGTCGAGGAGACGGCCAAGCTGGTCCGCGACGCGGGTCTGACCGTGACCACCCTGTGCCGCGGCGGTTTCTTCACGGCGATCGACCCGGACGAGCGGGCCGCCGCACTGGACGACAACCGGCGCGCGGTCGACGAGGCGGCGACGCTGGGCACCGACACCCTGGTGCTGGTCTCCGGCGGCCTCCCGGCCGGCTCGAAGGACCTGCACGGCGCCCGCGAGCGCATCGCGGACGCCCTGTCCGTCCTCGGCCCGTACGCCGAGGAGCATGGGGTGAGGCTGGCCATCGAGCCGCTGCACCCCATGTACGCCTCGGACCGCTGTGTGGTCTCCACGCTCACCCAGGCCCTCGACCTGGCGGAGCGCTTCCCCGCCCGCCAGGTCGGCGTCACGGTGGACACGTACCACATCTGGTGGGACGACAACGCGCCCGCGCAGATCGCCCGGGCGGGCGCGGGCGGCCGTATCCACACCTTCCAGCTCGCGGACTGGACGACCCCGCTGCCGGAGGGCGTGCTGAACGGCCGCGGCCAGATCGGTGACGGCGCGATCGACATGCGGGAGTGGCAGCGGTACGTCGAGGCGGCCGGGTACACGGGCGCCATCGAGGTGGAGCTCTTCAACGACGCCCTGTGGGCCCGGGACGGCCGCGAGGTCCTCGCCGAGACCGCGGAACGGTTCGTGGCGCACACCGAGTGACGGAGTGTCCGCGGTCCCCACCCCGTCGGACCCTGGGTGGGGACCGTGAGCCCTACGGATTCCAGTCCACCGTCGTGAAGGTGCGGTCGAAGCGCCGGGCGGCCAGGTCCGCGCGCTGCACGGCCCAGTGGACGGTGGCGCCCTCCAGCCCGTCGATCCAGGGCGTCCAGTCGGCGAGCAGTACCCAGTCCGCGAGGTCGGCCGACACCGGCTCGCCGCCGCCCCAGCGCCCCGCCTGCGCCTCGTCGAGCGCGTACGACATGGCCTGCCCCACGGGGTCCGTGTCGATGGCCTCCTGATCGGCGTACCCACCGAGCTGGAGCCGCCCCGAGGAGACGATGTCGCCGTGGGTCTCGCGCCACACCGCGGCCAGTTCCTCGGAATGCGGATGCCCGGGCAGCGGCACCCAGCGGGGCTCCTCGGGTATCTCGACCCAGTGGTGGTACGGCAGCGAGACGTCGACCGTCGCCCGGAGCTGCTCCTGCGGGAACTGCGCGAAGACCTCCTGGTACTCGTCGTCGTTGTCGAACCAGGCCCACCCCTCCTTGTCCCGCTCCTCCACAGCGGTCCCCGCGGGGACGTACACCACACTGCCCATGGTGTCCCCGTCTCCGAAGTCCTCGGGATAGGCGAACAGCAGCAGGTGGCCGTCGGGCGGCAGCGGAAGGTCCGTCGCACCGGCGGGCAGCGCCGCGAGGTCGATGGACGCGACGAAGGGGTGGAAGGGGTGCGGTGTCCCGACGGGAAGCATCAACGGCCCTCCGAACCGCCCCACCACCGGCCCGTCCCCGCCCTCGGCCAGCGTCGCGCAGGGCCGGACGGTGTCCATCCACCGCTCCACGTCCTCGGCGGGTATCCCGCGCGCGAGCGCCTTGTCCCGGAAGGGCCCTAATCTCTCTCGCATCTCGTCAGGAGTCATGAGGGAAACCTAGGGCCGGGCACTGACAAAAAAATCCCGTGGACCCGTACAACCCTTCCCCCACATCGCCGGTCGTACTTGGCATCAGGACTCTTGGAGGGGGATCCGGGGGGATCGCGGGGGTTCTGACGGGGAGGGAAAACCGAGGGGCCCGGTCCATGGACCGGGCCCCTCGAAACATCTCCGCGGGCGGGGCGTCAGAAGAAGACCCCGCAGCGCAGCAGCACGTTCGCGTACGGCCGTGCCTCCCCCGTGCGCACGACCAGCCGCGCCCCCGCCGACAGCTCCTTGAGCTTCTCGTGGGAGACCAGGTGCAGTTCGGGTAGGCGGGCCTCCAGCAGCTCCGCGGCCGCCGGGTTGGCGTCCCGCACCTCCTCCGCCGCCGTGCCCCCCTCCACGACCAGCTCGGCGAGCAGCCCGTCGAGGACCTCCGCGAAGGACGGCACCCCGGCCCGGAAGGCCAGGTCGACCACGTGCGGCCCGTCGGGGATCGGCATGCCGGCGTCGCACACCAGCACCCCGTCCCCGTGCCCCAGCTCGGCGAGCGCGCCGGAGAGATGACGGTTCAGTATTCCGGCCTTCTTCACAGGGACTCACCTCGCCGCGTCGCCCCAGGGGCCTCGTCCGGCCTACTGCCGGGGGTCCGGGGGTCGTCCCCCGGGTCGGCACAGCACAGGGCCTCGACCTCCTCCGACGTGGGGAAGGAGTCCTGCGCGCCCTTCCGGGTCACCGCGACCGCCCCGACCCGGGACGCGTACGCGGCAGCCTCCGCCAGGGAGGCACCCTCCCCGAGCCGGAACGCCAGCGCCGCCGTGAAGGCGTCCCCGGCCCCCGTGGTGTCCACGGCGTCCACCTTCACCGACGCCACCCGGGTCACGCCCCCGGGCGAGGACGCCACGAGCGACCCCTCCGCACCCAGCGTCACCACCACCGACCGCGGCCCCTTCGCGAGCAGCAGCCGCGCCCAGTCCTCCGGCGCCTCGCTCACGCACGCGTCCCCGAGGATCACCTTCGCCTCGTGCTCGTTGACGATCAGCGGGTCGCAGGCGGCCAGCACCTCGGTGGGCAACGGCCGCGGCGGCGACGGGTTCAGCACGAACCGGCTGTCCGGCGACAGGTTCCGTACGACCTCCACGACCGTCTCCAGCGGGATCTCCAGCTGGGTCGACACCACCCGGGAGGCGTGGAAGAGGCTGACCGCGGCCCGTACGTCCCCCGGCGTGAGGCGCCCGTTGGCACCCGGTGAGACGACGATGCTGTTGTCCCCCGAAGGGTCGACGGTGATCAGGGCGACCCCCGTCGGCGCACCGCCCACCAGCACGCCCACCGTGTCGACCCCGGCCGCCCGCTGCGAGTCCAGCAGCAGCCGGCCGTGCCCGTCGTCGCCGACGCGGGCCAGCAACGCCGTACGCGCGCCCAACCGGGCCGCCGCGACCGCCTGGTTGGCGCCCTTGCCCCCCGGGTGCACGGCCAGGTCCGAGCCGAGCACCGTCTCGCCGGCCCCCGGCCGTCGCTCCACGCCGATCACCAGGTCGGCGTTGGCCGACCCTACGACCAGAAGGTCGTAGTCGTACATGAGTGACTCCCCTAGTCAGTGACGCGGGGCGGGCGGTCGAAGCGACCGCCCGCCCTTACGCCGTCGTCAGCCCGTGAAACCGGCCACGTTCTCCTTCGTGACCACCTTCACCGGCACCTTGATCGTCTCCTCGACCTTCTTGCCCTGAAGGGCCCTCAGCGCGTTGTCCACCGCGATTTTGCCCAGCTGCGAGGGCTGCTGTGCCACGGATGCGAACAACGTGCCGTTCTTCACCGCGGTCAGCCCGTCCGGGGTGCCGTCGAAGCCGACCACCGAGACCGACTTACCGGCCTTGGAGCCCAGCGCCTTGATCGCGCCGAGCGCCATCTCGTCGTTGGCGGCGATGACGCCCTGGACGTCCGGGTGGGCCTGGAGCAGGTTCGACATCACGTCGAGGCCCTTGGTGCGGTCGAAGTCGGCGGGCTGCTGCGCGACGACCTGGATGCCCGGGTACGCCTTGAGGCCGTTGGCGAAACCCTCGGCGCGCTCACGGGCCGCCGACGTACCGGCCTGACCCTGGAGGATCACGATCTTGCCCTTGCCGCCGAGCTTCTCGCCGATGGACTTGGCGGCGAGCTCACCGCCGGCGACGTTGTCGGAGGCGACCAGCGCGTCCACCGAAGCCTTGTTGACGCCCCGGTCCACCGCGATGACCGGGATCTTCGCCTTGTCGGCGGCCTTCACCGAATTGCCGGCCGCGTCCGAGTCGACCGGGTTGACGATGATCGCGCCGAGGCTCGAACTGGTGAAGTTCTGGAGCTGGTTGGCCTGCTGGGAGGCGTCGTTCTGGGCGTCCGTGACGGTCAGGTCCACGCCCAGCTTCTTCGCCTCGGCCTGGGCGCCCGACCGGATCTGCACGAAGAACGGGTTGTTGAGGGTCGACAGCGACAGGCCCACCTTCGGGTTGCCCGTCGAGGACGAGCCGTTGTGCAGGAAGGAGGTCGCGCCGACGACCGCCACGGTGACCACGGCCGCGAGACCGTACGTCGCCGCCTGGCGCCCCTTGCCGCCCTGCGAGGCCCCGGCCACCGGGGTCGCCCCCGCCTTGCGGCGCAGGGTGTCGAGGAGCACCGCCAGCGCGATGACGACACCGATGACGACCTGCTGCCAGAACGCGGACACGTTCAGCAGGTTGAGGCCGTTGCGCAGCACCGCGAGGATCAGCGCGCCGATCAGCGTCCCCGAGGCCTTGCCGGTGCCGCCCGCGAGCGAGGCACCGCCGATGACGACCGCGGCGATCGCGTCCAGCTCGTAGCCGTCGGCGGCCTGCGGCTGCGCCGAGGACAGCCGCGCGGCGAGCACGACACCGGCGACGGCGGCGAAGACACCGGAGAAGGCGTAGATGGCGAGCTTCTGCTTCTTCACCCTCAGGCCGGAGAGTCGGGCCGCCTCCTCGTTGCCGCCGATCGCGTACATGGAGCGCCCGATGTAGGTCCGGCCCAGCACGAAGGCCGCGAGGAGCCCCATGACGACCATGACGAGGACGGGCACCGGCAGCCAGCCGCCGAGCGTGTCACCGAGGTGCGAGACGGAGTCGGGAAAGGCGATCGGGGAGCCCTCGGAGATCACCAGCGACAGACCGCGCGCCACCGAGAGCATCGCCAAAGTCGCGATGAACGGCGGGAGTTTGCCGTACGCGATCAGGAAGCCGTTGACGAGACCGGCGGCGACGCCGGTCACGACGGCGAGGACGACGGCTATGAAGACCGGCACCCCGTGGGACGTCGCGCTCCAGGCGAGGACGGTGGCCGACAGGGCCGCCACCGAGCCCACCGACAGGTCGATGCCCGCAGAGACGATCACGAAGGTCACACCGAAGGCGAGGATGGCGGTCACGGCCGCCTGGACGCCGACGTTGAGCAGGTTGTCGGTGGTCAGGAAGTCGCCGGACAGCGCCGACATGGCGATGACGAGGACGATCAGCGCGGTCAGCGCGCCGTTGTCGAGCAGGAGACGGCGCAGGCCACCCGCGCTCGCCCCGCTCTTGAGCGTGTCAGTGGCCACCGGGGGCCTCCTTCTCGGTCTTGACGGTGTTCGTGCTGACGGCGAGTGCCATCACGGAGTCCTGCGTGGCCTCGTCGGCGTCGAGTTCGCCGGCGATCCGGCCCTGGGCCATCACCAGCACCCGGTCGCTCATGCCGAGCACCTCGGGCAGATCGCTGGAGATCATGAGGACGGCGGCCCCTTGAGCCGTCAGCTCATTGATGAGCTGGTAGATCTCGACCTTGGCGCCGACATCGATCCCGCGCGTGGGCTCGTCGAGGATCAGCACCTTGGTGTCGGCGAGCAGCCACTTGCCGATGACGACCTTCTGCTGGTTGCCGCCGGAAAGCGTCCGCACATGCTGGTGCAGGCCCGCCATCCGGACCCCGAGCTGCTCGGCGATCCGCGCGGCCGCCTCCCGCTGACCCTTGAGGTCGACGAGCCCCGCGCGCGTGGCGGCCCGCATGGTCACCAGTCCCAGGTTCTCCTCGACCGACTGGTCGAGCACCAGGCCCTGGCCCTTGCGGTCCTCCGGGATCAGCCCGATCCCGGCCGCCATCGCGGCGCCCACGTCATGCCCCTTGAGGGCGGCCCCGGAGACCTTCACGGCCCCCCTGTCGTAGGGGTCCGCGCCGAACACGGCCCGCACGACCTCGGTACGGCCCGCGCCGACCAGCCCGGCGATGCCGACCACCTCACCGGCGTGCACCTCGAAGCCGATGTCGTGGAAGACGCCGTCGCGGGTGAGGCCCTCGACCTTGAGCAGGGCCGCTCCGGTGTCGCCGCGCTCGCGCGGGTACTGCTGCTCGATCGAACGCCCCACCATCAGGCGTACGAGCTCGTCCTCGGGCGTGGAGGCGGGCACCTGTCCGACGGACCTGCCGTCCCGGATGACCGTGACCCGGTCGCCCAGGGCGGCGATCTCCTCCAGGTGGTGGGTGATGAAGACGATCCCGACCCCGTCCTCGCGGAGCGTGCGCACGATCGCGAAGAGCTTGTCGACCTCCTCGGAGGTGAGCACGGCGGTCGGCTCGTCCATGATCAGTACGCGCGCGTCCAGGCTGAGCGCCTTGGCGATCTCGACCATCTGGAGCCGGGCGATACCGAGTTCACGCACCCGCGCGCGGGGCGAGACGTTGACTCCGACGCGCTTCAGCAGCACCTCGGCGTCGGCCTCCATCCGCTTCCGGTCGATCATCCCGAGCCGGCGCGGCTGCCGGCCCAGGAAGATGTTCTCGGCGACGGTCAGATCCGGTACCAGGTTGAACTCCTGGTAGATGGTGGCGATGCCCAGCCGCTCGGCGTCCTGCGCCCCGCGGATGTGCACCTCCTCGCCGTCCACCAGAACGCGGCCCTCGTCGGGGTGGTAGGCGCCCGACAGCATCTTGATGAGCGTGCTCTTGCCGGCGCCGTTCTCACCGAGCAGTACGTGCACCTCGCCCCGGCGCAGGTCGAAGTCGACGCCGTCGAGCGCGACCACGCCGGGGAAGGTCTTACGGATGCCCTCGATGCGCAGCAACTCGTCCTCGTTGCTCACGACGTGCTCCTTTGCACAGGGTTGGGGTCCTCGCCGCAGGAACGGCGGACGACGAGACGGGCGGGAAGGGTGACCGACTCGGGCGGCCGGCCCTCGATGCGGTCGACGAGCGCGCGCACGGCGGCCCGCCCCAGCTCGCCCGTGGGCTGGGCGATCGCGGTGATCGGCGGATCGGTGTGCACGAACCACGGGATGTCGTCGAACGCGGCCAGGGCGAGGTCCTCCGGCACGCGCAGCCCACGCGCGCGTACGGCGTCCAGGGCGCCGAGCGCCATCAGGTTGTCGGCCGCGAAGACGACCTCGGGCGGCTCGGACAGGTCGAGGAAGCCCTCGGTGACCCGCCGTCCGCTCTCGGCCTGGAAGTCGCCCTGCCCTATGTAGGCGTCGGGCAGCTCCAGGCCGTACGCCTCAAGGGCCTCCCGGAAGGACGCGACACGTTCCTGGCCGGTGGTGGTCGCCGCCGGGCCCGCGATGATGGCGAGCCTGCGGTGCCCGAGGCCGTGCAGATGGGCGACGAGGTCGCGCACGGCGGCCCGCCCGTCGGCCCTGACGACCGGCACGGCCACGCCCGGGATCCACCGGTCCACGAACACCATCGGCGTGCCCGCGCGCACGGCGTCCAGCATCAGCGGGGAGCCGCCGTCGGTGGGGGAGACGAGGAGCCCGTCGATCCGCCGGTCCAGCAGGTTCCGTACGTGGTGGTCCTGAAGTTCCGGCCGTTCGTCGGCGTTCCCGATGATCACGCTGTACCCCAGCGCGCGGGCCTCCTCCTCGACGGAGCGGGCCAGCTCGGTGAAGTAGGGGTTCATGACGTCGCTGATGACCAGGCCGAGGGTGTGGGTCTGGTCGGTGCGCAGGGAGCGGGCGACGGCGTTCGGGCGGTAGCCCAGGGTCTCGACGGCGGCCAGCACGCGGGTGCGTGCGTCCGCGCTGACCGACGGATGGTCGTTCAGGACACGCGAGACCGTGGCGACGGAGACCCCCGCCTCGGCAGCGACATCCTTGATACTCGCCATCGCCGCTCCACCTCCTCGTGGAATCGATTACACGACTTCGTGTACCGAGGATTGGAATCGATTACACGGCGGGTTGGCAAGACCCCGAGACCGGATCGTGATGTCTGACCTCGGGGGCACCGCGTCGGATCGAGACCGATCAGGCGGGGGCCTCCACGGGCGGACGGCGACCGGCCGTTCTCGAAGGCGTACTGGAGCGGAGCACGTGGTTTGACACGTGGGTGATCGGGCTGAAAGGCGGGAGCCGCTCCCGCTGTCGGACCTGGCCGGTACCGTCGGATCATGGCCAGGCAAGAGGCAGAGGCGGACCGCCGATTGGCGACGTTGGAAGGCGTACTGGAGCGGATCACGTACGCCAACGAGGAGAACGGCTACACCGTCGCCCGCGTCGACACCGGCAGGGGCGGCGGTGACCTCCTCACCGTCGTCGGCGCGCTGCTCGGCGCCCAGGTGGGGGAGTCCCTGCGGATGGAGGGGCGTTGGGGCTCCCATCCGCAGTACGGCAAGCAGTTCACCGTGGAGAACTACACGACCGTCCTGCCGGCCACAGTCCAGGGCATCCGCCGCTATCTCGGCTCAGGGCTCGTCAAGGGCATCGGGCCCGTCTTCGCCGACCGCATCACCCAGCACTTCGGCATCGACACCCTGAAGATCATCGAGGAGGAGCCGAAGCGGCTCGTCGAGGTCCCCGGCCTCGGCCCCAAGCGCACCAAGAAGATCGCCGACGCCTGGGAGGAGCAGAAGGCGATCAAGGAGGTCATGCTCTTCCTCCAGACCGTCGAGGTGTCCACCTCCATCGCCGTGCGCATCTACAAGAAGTACGGCGACGCCTCGATCTCCGTCGTGAAGAACCAGCCCTACCGGCTTGCCTCCGACGTCTGGGGCATCGGCTTCCTCACCGCCGACAAGATCGCCCAGTCCGTCGGCATCCCGCACGACAGCCCGGAGCGGGTGAAAGCCGGTCTCCAGTACGCCCTTTCGCAGTCCACCGACCAGGGGCACTGCTTCCTCCCCGAGGAACAGCTGATCGCCGACGCGGTCAAGCTCCTCCAGGTCGACACCGGCCTGGTCATCGAGTGCCTCGCCGAACTCGCCCTGCCGGATGAGGAGTCCGGCGAGCCCGGGGTCGTACGCGAGAAGCTGCCCGGCCCCGACGGCCAGGAGGTCACCGCCGTCTACCTGGTGCCCTTCCACCGTGCCGAACTCTCCCTGTCCGCCCAGCTGTTGCGCCTCCTGCGCACCGACCAGGACCGGATGCCGGCCTTCCGTGACGTGGCCTGGGACAAGGCGCTGGGCTGGCTGAAGTCCCGTACCGGAGTGGAGCTCGCGCCCGAGCAGGAGGCCGCCGTCAGGCTCGCGCTGACCGAGAAGGTCGCCGTCCTCACCGGCGGCCCCGGCTGCGGCAAGTCCTTCACGGTCCGCTCGATCGTGGAGCTGGCCCGCGCCAAGAAGGCCAGGATCGTCCTCGCCGCCCCCACCGGGCGGGCCGCCAAGCGCCTCGCCGAACTCACCGGCGCCGACGCCTCCACCGTGCACCGGCTCCTGGAGCTGAAGCCCGGCGGAGACGCGGCCTACGACAAGGACCGCCCGCTCGACGCCGACCTGGTGGTGGTCGACGAGGCGTCCATGCTGGACCTGCTGCTCGCCAACAAGCTGGTGAAGGCCGTGCCACCCGGGGCGCATCTGCTGTTCGTCGGCGATGTGGACCAACTGCCCAGTGTCGGCGCCGGAGAGGTCCTGCGCGACCTTCTCGCCGACGGCGGCCCGGTCCCCGCGGTGCGCCTGACGCGCGTGTTCCGGCAGGCCCAGCAGTCCGGCGTCGTGACCAACGCGCACCGGATCAACGCCGGGCAGCACCCCGTCACCGACGGCATGAAGGACTTCTTCCTCTTCGTCGAGGACGACACGGAGGAGGTCGGCCGGCTCACCGTGGATGTGGCGGCCCGTCGGATTCCGGCCAAATTCGGCCTCGACCCGCGCCGGGACGTCCAGGTGCTCGCCCCCATGCACCGCGGCCCCGCCGGCGCCGGCACCCTCAACGGCCTGCTCCAGCAGGCCATCACCCCGGGCCGCCCCGACCTCGCCGAGAAGCGGTTCGGCGGCCGGGTCTTCCGGGTCGGCGACAAGGTCACCCAGATTCGCAACAATTACGAGAAGGGCACCAACGGCGTCTTCAACGGCACCGTGGGTGTGGTCACCTCCCTCGACCCGGTCGACCAGCGCCTCACCGTGCTGACGGACGAGGACGAGGAGGTGCCGTACGAGTTCGATGAACTGGACGAACTGGCCCACGCGTACGCGGTGACCATTCACCGTTCCCAGGGCAGCGAGTATCCGGCCGTGGTGATCCCGGTCACCACCAGCGCCTGGATGATGCTGCAGCGGAACCTGCTGTACACGGCGGTCACCCGGGCGAAGAAACTGGTCGTCCTCGTCGGTTCGCGCAAGGCGATCGGTCAGGCGGTGCGCACGGTCTCGGCGGGACGGCGCTGTACGGCGCTGGACTTCCGGCTCTCGGGCCGGTGACGAGCGTCAATCGTGAGGCAGTACAAAAATGATCGATCAAATGAGTCACGTGGGTCACAGAGCCCTTCCGGAAGCGGGTGGGGAGGGGCAGGATGAGGAAGTTGGCGGCACTCAGTGCCGCTGATACGCCCAACGGCCGACCCCGAGTGCACTCTCCTGCGCCAAATGGGGGATGGTAGAGACAGTCAGGGCAACCTCGAAGAAGAGGCACAACGTCGGTGAGGGATGACGTGAGCGACAACTCTGTAGTAGTGCGGTACGGCGATGGCGAGTACACCTACCCGGTGATCGACAGCACCGTCGGCGACAAGGGCTTCGACATCGGGAAGCTCCGCGCCCAGACCGGTCTGGTCACCCTGGACAGCGGCTACGGCAACACCGCCGCGTATAAATCCGCCATCACCTATCTCGACGGCGAAGCCGGCATCCTCCGGTACCGCGGCTACCCGATCGAGCAGCTGGCCGAGCGCTCCACGTTCCTGGAGGTCGCCTACCTGCTGATCAACGGCGAGCTCCCGACCGTCGACGAGCTCTCCTTGTTCAAGAACGACATCACGCAGCACACCCTGCTGCACGAGGACGTCAAGAACTTCTACCGCGGCTTCCCGCGGGACGCGCACCCGATGGCCATGCTGTCGTCGGTCGTCTCCGCGCTGTCCACGTTCTACCAGGACAGCCACAACCCCTTCGACGAGAAGCAGCGCAACCTCTCGACGATCCGCCTGCTCGCCAAGCTTCCGACGATCGCGGCGTACGCCTACAAGAAGTCGATCGGTCACCCGTTCGTCTACCCGCGCAACGACCTCGGTTACGTCGAGAACTTCCTGCGCATGACCTTCTCGGTCCCCGCGCAGGAGTACGAGCCCGACCCGGTCGTCGTCTCCGCCCTGGACAAGCTGCTCATCCTGCACGCGGACCACGAGCAGAACTGTTCGACCTCGACGGTCCGCCTCGTCGGCTCGTCCCAGGCGAACATGTTCGCGTCGATCTCCGCCGGCATCAACGCCCTGTGGGGCCCGCTGCACGGCGGCGCCAACCAGTCCGTGCTGGAGATGCTGGAGGGTATCCAGACCTCCGGCGGTGACGTCGACTCCTTCATCCGCAAGGTGAAGAACAAGGAGGACGGCGTCCGGCTGATGGGCTTCGGCCACCGGGTCTACAAGAACTTCGACCCGCGTGCCAAGATCATCAAGGCGGCGGCGCACGACGTCCTCTCCGCTCTCGGCAAGTCCGACGAGCTGCTGGACATCGCGCTCAAGCTGGAGGAGCACGCGCTCTCCGACGACTACTTCGTCTCGCGCAGCCTCTACCCGAACGTCGACTTCTACACGGGCCTGATCTACCGCGCCATGGGCTTCCCGACCGAGATGTTCACGGTCCTGTTCGCCCTCGGCCGTCTCCCGGGCTGGATCGCCCAGTGGCACGAGATGATCAAGGAGCCGGGCTCCCGCATCGGCCGCCCGCGCCAGATCTACACGGGCGTGGTGGAGCGGGACTTCGTGCCGGTGGAGCAGCGCTGACAGACGCCGGTGCCGGGGCTGACCTGTTTTTTCAGGGGCGCGGGGAACTGCGCGACCAGCCCCCACCGGCGGGTGGCCGGGCGATGACCTGAAGCTCCACGAACCCCCGGCTCGATCCGCGAAGCGAAAAGCGGAAGGCGCCCTGGCGACGGTCCCCCCACGGGCCGGCGTCCAGGGCGCCTTCCCATGTCCCGGTGCGGATTCCCCCCACGGGATCCGGCCGGGCGTCTGAGAGACCAGCGCCTGAATTCGCTGTCTTTTCGGTACTGCTGTCAGTGCTGTTGAGCAGAACGAGCAAAACTCCTCGTACTACTCCAGTGTGCGGTCTGCCGGGACAGCGCACGGTCGGGAGGGCCGCTCAAAGCTTCCCTAAGTGCGTGCCCCGGCAACGCAGCTCCGAGGAAGTCCCCCAAGACATCCTCAGACGCCAGGTCAACGCCCCCCAAGACGCTGCCTGACATCGCCAACTTAGACCTTCGAACCCCTTCGATGGTTACGTTCGCATCACTGTGATCTGCGTCTCTTGCAAATGTCCGTTAGATACGCAAGAGCCCGGATACAGCGAACGGGACTCCGGCGTAAGGACGATGCGCGAGTCTTGTGAAGAGCTTATGTGAGCGTGGCCCGGGACTCCAGAGGGGGTCCGTCAAAGGAATCCTCAACGGAAGGCACGCAGCCGCAGGCTGTTGGTCACCACGAACACCGAGGAGAAGGCCATCGCCGCCCCGGCGATCATCGGGTTCAGCAGCCCGGCCGCCGCCAGCGGCAGCGCGGCCACGTTGTAGCCGAAGGCCCACACGAGATTGCCCTTGATCGTGGACAGCGTGCGCCGCGAGAGCCGGATCGCGTCCGCGGCCACCCGCAGATCCCCGCGCACCAGCGTCAGATCGCCCGCCTCGATCGCCGCGTCGGTCCCGGTCCCCATCGCGAGCCCCAGGTCGGCGGCGGCGAGCGCGGCCGCGTCGTTGACCCCGTCGCCGACCATCGCGACGACCCGTCCCTCGCCCTGGAGCCGCCGTACGGCGTCGACCTTGTCCTCGGGCAGCACCTCGGCGATCACCTCGTCGATTCCGACCGCCCGGGCCACCGCCTCGGCCACCACCCGGTTGTCCCCGGTCAGCAGCACCGGCGTGAGCCCCAGCGCCCGCAACGACCGCACCGCCTGCGCACTGGTCTCCTTGACCGCGTCGGCGACGGCCAGGACGCCGTACGCGACCCCCTCCCACCCGACCACGACAGCCGTACGACCGCCCCGCTCGGCTTCTTCCTTCGCCCGGGCCAGCTCGGCGGGCAGCGCGTCGAACAGCCGCCCCACGGCCACCTCGCGGCCCTCCACGCGCCCGCGTACGCCCTTCCCCGGGACGTTCTCGAACCGCTCGGCCTGCGGCAGCGGTCCGACGCGCTCCTCGGCGCCCACGGCGACCGCCCGGGCCACGGGATGCTCGGAGGCGTGCTCCAGGGCGCCCGCGAGCCGCAGCACCTGCTTCTCGTCGGCGTCCCGGGCGACGTGGACCTCCTGGAGGGTCATCCGGCCGGTGGTCACCGTGCCGGTCTTGTCCAGGACGACGGTGTCGACGCGCCGCGTGGACTCCAGGACCTCGGGCCCCTTGATGAGGATGCCGAGCTGGGCGCCGCGCCCGGTGCCGACCAGGAGCGCGGTCGGCGTGGCCAGGCCCAGCGCGCACGGACAGGCGATGATCAGCACGGCGACGGCCGCGGTGAACGCGGCGACAGTGTCCCCGGTGGCGCCCAGCCAGACCCCGAAGGTGGCCGCCGCGACGAGGATGACGGCCGGCACGAAGACCGCGGCGACCCGGTCGGCCAGCCGCTGCACCTCCGCCTTGCCGTTCTGCGCGTCCTCCACCAGCCGCGCCATCCGCGCGAGCTGCGTGTCGGCCCCGACCCGGGTCGCGGCGACGACGATCCGTCCGCCGGCGTTGACGGTCGCGCCGGTGACGGCGTCCCCGACGCCGACGTCCACCGGCACCGACTCGCCGGTCAGCAGGGCGGCGTCCACGGCGGAGGCGCCCTCGACGACGGTGCCGTCGGTCGCGATCTTCTCGCCGGGCCGTACGACGAACCGGTCCCCGACGACCAGCCGCTCCGCCGGGATCCGCACCTCCCGCCCGTCCCGCAGTACGGAGACGTCCTTGGCCCCGAGCTCCATCAGGGCCCTGAGAGCGGCGCCTGCGTGGCGTTTGGCGCGGGCTTCCAGATAGCGGCCGAGCAGGATGAAGGCGGTGACTCCCGCGGCCACCTCGAGGTAGATCGTCGAGGCACCGTCCATGCCGCCGACGGTGAGCTCGAACCGCTCCCGCATGCCCGGCATCCCCGCGTCACCGAAGAACAGGGCCCACAGCGACCAGCCGAACGCGGCGAGGGTGCCGACCGAGACGAGGGTGTCCATGGTGGCCGCGCCATGCCGGGTGTTCGTCCAGGTGGCCTTGTGGAAGGGCCACGCGCCCCAGACGACGACGGGCGAGGCGAGGGCCAGCGCGAGCCACTGCCAGTTGTCGAACTGGAGGGCGGGGACCATGGAGAGCGCGATGACGGGGACGGCGAGGGCGACGGAGACGAGGAGCCGCTGCCGCAGGGCGGTGAGCTCGGGGTCCGTGTGGCCGGGGTCGTCGGGCCGCTGTGCCGCGGGAGCCGGTTCCTCCGCCGTGTAGCCCGTCTTCACGACGGTGGCGATCAGGTCGGCGACCTCGACCCCCGCGGGGTAGGCGACCTTCGCCTTCTCGGTCGCGTAGTTGACCGTGGCGGTGACGCCGTCCATCCGGTTGAGCTTCTTCTCGACCCGGGCGGCACAGGAGGCGCAGGTCATCCCGCCGATGACGAGCTCGACTTCGGACACGGGTGCTATCGGGGCCGTGGTGGACATGTTCCCTACTCCAGAAAACGGTTCAGCCGCGACGGGCCGTCGGTGGCCTGTCGCGGCGCTTCTCGGGGCGGTCAGGCCTTGCCCACGAGCTCGAAACCGGCCTCGTCCACGGCGGCCCGCACGGCTTCCTCGTCCAGCGGCTCCGCCGACACGACCGTCACCTCACCGGTGGACGCGACCGCCTTCACGGAGCTGACACCCGCGATCTCGGAGATCTCACCGGAAACGGAACCCTCGCAGTGCCCGCAGCTCATGCCGCTCACCTTGTAGACGGCGGTGACGGAACCCGGGGTATCGGTCTGGGCGGTCATGTCGTTCTCCTCGTGGAGGCGTGTGGGGTTACTGCATCACAGCCTATACCCCTAGGGGGTATTTCTCCAAGAGTGCTCGGCCGGGTCGAGGTGGCGGATCAGTGACCAGTCACCATGTACCGGCAGACGAGAACGGCGATGGAGGCGCAGATGCGAGCGGTTGTCTTCGAACACCACGGCGAACCCGCGCAGGTCCGGGAGGTGCCCGACCCCCACCCGGCGGACCACGGAGTGGTGGTCCGCGTGGAAGCCACCGGTCTCTGCAGAAGCGACTGGCACGGCTGGCAGGGTCACGACCCGGACATCACCCTCCCGCACGTGCCGGGCCATGAACTCGCGGGCGTGGTGGAGGCGGTCGGCCCCCGCGTGAGCGGCTGGCACCCCGGCGACCGGGTGACCGTCCCCTTCGTCTGCGCCTGCGGCACCTGCGCGTCCTGCGCGGCCGGCGACCACCAGATCTGCGAGCGCCAGACACAGCCAGGCTTCACCCACTGGGGCTCGTTCGCCCAGTACGTGGCGCTGGACCACGCCGACGTGAACCTCGTGGCCGTACCGCGGGACATGTCCTTCGCCACGGCCGCGTCCCTGGGCTGTCGTTTCGCCACGGCGTTCAGGGCGGTCGTGCAGCAGGGGCGGGTCACCGCGGGGGAGTGGGTCGCGGTGCACGGCTGCGGCGGCGTGGGCCTGTCCGCGGTGATGATCGCGGCGGCTTCCGGGGCCCGGGTGGTGGCCGTGGACGTGTCACCGCGGGCCCTGGACCTGGCGAGGACGTTCGGCGCGGCGCACACCGTGGACGCGACGACCACGCCGGACACCGCGGCGGCGATCCGCGACCTGACCGGCGGCGGGGCCCACGTGTCCCTGGACGCCCTCGGTTCCCCGGCCACCTGCGCGGCCTCCGTCGACTCCCTGCGCCGCCGCGGCCGGCACGTCCAGGTCGGCCTGCTGCCCTCCCCGGACGGCAGGACCCCGGTCCCCATGGCCCGCGCGATCGCCCTGGAGCTCGAACTCCTCGGCAGCCACGGCATGGCCGCCCACACCTACCCGCCGATGCTGGAGCTGGTCCGGGCGGGCGTGCTGCGGCCCGATCTCCTGGTCACGTCCACGATCGGCCTGGACGCGGCCCCGGACGCCCTCGCGGCGATGGGCACGGCCCCCGGAGCGGGGGTGACGGTCATCGAGCCGTGGCGTGGAGGGCGTTGAGGGCGGCCCACTCGCGGTCGAGGAGCCCCATGACCACCCAGTCCACCCACTGACCGTCCCGCAGATCGGCCTCCCGTCGCACGCCCTCGACCGTGAAGCCGGCCTTCTCGTAGACCCGCAGGGCGCGGGCGTTGTGGCCGTAGACCTCCAACTCGATCCGGTGCAGACCGAGTCGCCCGAAGCCGTGGCCGACGATGAGGCGGGTGGCCTCGGTGCCGAGCCCGCGGCCACGGCCCCCGGGGCCGATGAGCGTGCGGAAGGTACAGCTGCGGGCACGGGCGTCCCACTCGTACAGGACGACCTCGCCGACCACTTCGCCGGTGGCGCGGTCGGTGACGGCGAGGTCGAGACGGTCGGTCTGCGCGGACCGGGAGCCGTACCAGGACCGCAGCCGCTCCAGGGTGAGCTCGGCGGCGGGCGGCCCGGTGAAGCGGATGACCTCGGGGTCCTCGATGATCTCCGCCATGACCTCGGCGTCCGCCTCCGTGAACGGCCGCAGTACGGTCTTGTCGCCGGTGAGCACGGGTTTGACGGAGAAGTCGCTCATGGGCCGACTGTGTCAGACACCGACCCCAGTCGGCCCGTGTTTTTCGCCGGTCCGGCGGCCCGCCTCAGTCCTGTCTCCGCCCCCGGTTGCCCGGCCGGGACGCGACCCACGCGCGCACGGTGTCCGCGTACCAGAAGGGCTTGCCGCCCTCGACATGGTCGGGCGGCGGCAGCAGCCCGTGCTTGCGGTACGACCGCACGGTGTCCGGCTGCACACGGATGTGCGCCGCGATCTCCTTGTACGACCAGAGCCTTCGGTCGGTCATGTGGTGCACCTCCTCGCGCGCACCGCGGCGGCGGCCGGGAACGGCCGTCGGGGGTACCGGGCGCTGCGCTGGCGATCACAAAGCCTGCGCTCGGTGAACGACACCCGATGACCGTCGGTCAGGGCCTGTGCGCCGGATGTGACGAGGAACCCGCGTACGCGCGACATGTGTGACATGGAGGGGGAGTTTGTGACACAAGTGACGCAAAGGCGCACGCGGGCGTGCGGGCGCGGCGCGTTGACATCGGGGCCGCTGGGGCCCCGGGCGGCCGCCCCGCGGACGAACGACTACGCGCCGCAGGACCGAAGGAACGCCCGAGTCCGCTGAGCGATGGGCAACGGCTTGTCCGGCTCGCACGGATACATGTCCTGCTCGACGATCGCGAACAGATCCACGTCCAGCTTCTGGGCGGCCTCCAGCACGGGACCGAGCGCCGGCACGCCCGAGGGCGGCTCGCACATCACGCCCTGCGCGACGGCGGGCCCGAACGGCGTCCCCTTGGCCCGTACGTCCGCCAGGATCTCCGGGTCCACCTGCTTGAGGTGCAGATACCCGATCCGCGACCCGTACGTCTCGATCAGCTTGACGCTGTCGCCGCCGCAGTACGCGTAGTGCCCGGTGTCCAGGCACAGCGACACCAGGTCGGAGTCCGTGGCGTCCAGGAACCGGACCACGTTCTCCTCGCTGTCGATGTGGGTGTCGGCATGCGGGTGGACGACGATCTGGAGGCCATACTCCTCCTTCACCCGCTGCCCCAGCCGCTCGGTCAGCGTGCTGAGATTGCGCCACTGCTCGGGTGTGAGGGTGTCGGACTCCAGCACCTCACCCGTCTTGTCGTCCCGCCAGAACGACGGAATCACGACGAGATGCTTCGCGCCCATGGCCTGCGCGAGCACGGCGTTGTCCGCGACGTGCGCCCAGGTCTTCTCCCACACGGCCTCGCCGTGGTGCAGGCCGGTGAAGACGGTGCCCGCGGACACCTTCAGGCCACGCCGGGAGACCTCCTCGGTGAGGACTGCGGGGTCGGTCGGCAGGTACCCGTACGGCCCCAGCTCGATCCACGCGTAGCCGGAGTCGGCGACCTCGTCGAGGAACCGCTGCCAGGGGACCTGCTGGGGGTCGTCGGGGAACCACACACCCCAGGAGTCGGGAGCCGAGCCGATCCGGATGCGGGACAGTGAGGGCTGAGGTGCGGCTGTCATGCCGGTCAGCTTCGGTTCGGACAGCAAGCGCTGTCAAGGTCTCGTCCGAATGTCTGGACAAAACATTGACAGGGCTCGCCGTGCGGGGCTACAAACGCCCAGAGAGCCGACGCAGGTACGAAGGGAAGCCGATGGCGTACGACCTGATCACCATGGGGCGGATCGGTGTGGACCTGTATCCACTCCAGACCGGTGTCCCGCTGCCGCAGGTGACGTCCTTCGGCAAGTTCCTCGGAGGCTCGGCGACGAACGTCGCGGTCGCCGCGGCACGCCTGGGACGGCGAACCGCGGTGATCACCCGCACCGGCGACGACCCCTTCGGCGCGTATCTGCACGAGGCCCTCCAGGGCTTCGGCGTGGACGACCGCTGGGTCACCCCGGTCCCGGGCCTGCCGACCCCCGTCACCTTCTGCGAGATCTTCCCGCCGGACGACTTCCCGCTGTACTTCTACCGGCAGCCCAAGGCTCCGGACCTGGAGATCGACGCCCACGAGCTGGACCTCGACGCCATCCGTGAGGCGAGCGTCTTCTGGATCACCGGCACCGGCCTGAGTGAGGAGCCCAGCCGTACGGCGACGCTGGCGGCCCTCGCCCACCGGGCCAAGGCCGGCACCACCGTCTTCGACCTGGACTGGCGCCCGATGTTCTGGAGCGACCCGGCCACCGCCCGCCCCTTCTACGAAGAGGCCCTGCGCCACACCACCGTCGCCGTCGGCAACCTCGACGAGGTCGAGGTCGCCACCGGAGTGCGCAAGCCCCGCGAGGCGGCCCAGGCGCTGCTGGACGCAGGTGTCGAACTCGCGGTCGTCAAGCAAGGCCCCAAGGGCGTCCTCGCCGTCGACAGCAAGGGCAACGAGGCCGAGGTCCCGCCCCTGCCCGTGAACGTCCTCAACGGCCTCGGCGCAGGTGACGCCTTCGGCGGCTCCCTCGTCCACGGCCTCCTCGAAGGCTGGGACCTGGAGAAGATCATGAGCCACGCCAACGCGGCCGGCGCCATCGTCGCCTCCCGCCTCGAGTGCAGCTCGGCGATGCCGACGACCGACGAGATCGAGAGCGCGATCGCGGCGGGAGCGGTCAAGTGAGCGTCGACATCGCGGAACTCGTCCGCCTGCGCGCCGAACGCCCCGAGGCGATCGCCGAAGCCGCCGCCCGCCGTCCCCGGCGCCCACTCCTGAACGACAGCGGCCGACTGATGATCGTCGCCGCCGACCACCCCGCCCGGGGCGCGCTCGGCGTCGGCGGCAACCGGATGGCCATGGCCAACCGCGCCGGCCTGCTCGAACGCCTCAGCCTGGCGCTGTCCCGCCCCGGCGTCGACGGCGTCCTCGCCACCGCGGACATCCTGGACGACCTGCTGCTGCTCGGCGCCCTGGACGGCAAGGTCGTCATGGGCTCCATGAACCGCGGCGGCCTCCAGGGCGCGAGCTTCGAACTCGACGACCGCTTCACCGGCCACCGCCCCGAGGACATCGAGCGGCTCGGCTTCGACGCCGGCAAGCTCCTCCTGCGGATCGACTACGACGACCCGGGCTCCCTCACCACCATGGAGTCCACGGCCCGCGCCATCGACGACATGGCCGCGCGCCGGCTCCCGGTCTTCGTCGAGCCGTTCATCAGCGGCCGCACCACCGAGGGCAAGGTCAGGAACGACCTGTCCGCCGAGGCCGTCACCAAGTCGATCGCCATCGCCTCGGGCCTGGGCGGCAGTTCGGCCTACACCTGGCTCAAGGTCCCGGTCTGCGACAACCCCGACGACATGGGCGAGGTCATGGCCGCCTCCACGCTGCCCGCCGTACTCCTCGGCGGCGAGGTCGGAGACGACCAGGACGGCGCGTACGAGAAGTGGCGCGGCGCCCTCCAACTCCCCACCGTGCGCGGCCTGGTGGTCGGCCGTTCGCTGCTGTACCCGGCGGACGGCGACGTGGCCGCCGCCGTGGACACCGCCGTAGGACTGCTGTGAGGGCCGCCGCATGACACAGACCGAGCTGTACGTCCCCAAGGGCCGCTCCGCCAACGCCCAGTACACGGTGGACATCGACCCCAAGCGGGCCGGCTGGACCCACAGCAGCCTGCGCGTCGTCGAGCTGGCACCGGGCGGCACGCACACCTTCACCTCCGGTGACAGCGAGTGGATCGTGCTTCCGCTGGAAGGCGGCTGTACCGTCCACGTAGGTACCGAAGAGTTCCAACTCCTGGGCCGGGAAAGCGTGTTCGCCGGAGTCTCGGACTTCGCGTACGTGCCCCGGGAGGCCCAGGCATCGATCGCCTCCGGCGCGGGAGGCCGCTTCGCCCTGGCAGGAGCGAAGTGCGAGCGACGACTCCCCGCCCGCTACGGCCCCGCGCCGGAGGTCCCCGTCGAAGAGCGCGGCAGCGGCACCCAGTTGCGGCATGTGCGCAACTTCGCCTCCGCCGACGCCTTCGACTGCGACAAGCTCATCGCCGTCGAGGTCGTCACCCCCGGCGGCAACTGGTCCTCGTACCCCCCGCACAAGCACGACGAGCACCGGCCCGGCGTGGAAGCCGAGTTGGAGGAGATCTACTACTTCGAGATCGACGGCCCGAACGGTTTCGGCTATCAGCGCGTATCTCCCTCCCGTGAGGGCGGTTCCGACGTCCTCGCCGAGGTCCGCTCCGGCGACGCCGTCCTCGTCCCCGACGGATGGCACGGCCCGTCCATCGCCCAGCCCGGCCACGACATGTACTACCTGAACGTCATGGCGGGACCGGGTGAGACGCGGGAGTGGCGGATCTGCTTCCACCCGGACCACACGGAGGGGTACCGATGACCACCCGCCTGACCGTCGCGCAAGCGCTGGTCCGCTTCCTCGCCGCCCAGTACACCGAACGCGACGGTGTACGGCAGCGGCTGATCTCCGCGACCTGGGGCATCTTCGGCCACGGCAATGTCGCGGGACTCGGCCAGGCGCTCGTCGAGTACGGCGACGAGATGCCCTTCCACCAGGGCCGCAACGAGCAGTCCATGGTGCACGCGGCCGTGGGCTACGCGCGTCAGTCGAACCGCCTGTCCACGCACGCGGTGACGACGTCGATCGGCCCCGGCGCGACCAACCTGGTCACCGGCGCCGCCCTCGCCACGATCAACCACCTCCCGGTCCTGCTCCTCCCCGGTGACATCTTCGCCACCCGCGTCGCCGACCCGGTCCTCCAGCAGCTCGAGGTGCCGTACGCGGGCGACATCAGCGTCAACGACTGTCTGCGGCCCGTGTCGAAGTACTTCGACCGCGTCACCCGGCCGGAAGCCCTGATACCGGCCGCCCTGCAGGCCATGCGCGTCCTGACCGACCCGGTCGAGACCGGCGCGGTGACCCTCGCGCTGCCCCAGGACGTCCAGGCCGAGGCCCACGACTGGCCGGACGAGTTCTTCGCCGAGCGCACCTGGACCGTACGGCGTCCGGGCGCCGACCCGACCGAACTCGCCGAGGCCATCAGCGTGATCAGGTCGGCGAACCGCCCCCTGGTCGTCGCCGGCGGCGGTGTCCACCACAGCCGCGCCGAGGAGGCCCTCGCCGAGTTCGCGAGCGCCACCGGCATCCCGGTCGCCTCCACCCAGGCCGGCAAGGGCTCCCTGCGCCACGACCACCCCCAGGACGTCGGCGGCATCGGCCACACCGGCACCGCCACCGCCGACGAACTCGCCCGCCAGGCCGACCTGGTGATCGGCGTCGGCACCCGGTACACCGACTTCACGACGGCCTCCGGCACCCTCTTCACAGGCGACGGCGTCCGCTTCCTCAACCTCAACATCGCGCCCTACGACGGCCACAAGCTCGCCGGGATGCCGCTGGTCGCGGACGCTCGCAGCGGCCTGACCGAGCTCACCGAGGCACTCCAGATGCACGCCCACCGCGTCACGGGCACGTACATCGACGAGTACACGCTCGACAAGGAGCGCTGGGAGCAGCGCGTCGACGCCTGCTACGAGGCCGATGAGCCCGACATCAGGCCGACCCAGCCGCAGGTCCTCGGCGCCCTGGACGCCCTGGCCGACGAGTCCGACGTGATCATCAACGCGGCCGGCTCCCTCCCCGGCGACCTGCACAAGCTGTGGCGCGCCCGGTCGAGGGACCAGTACCACCTGGAGTACGGCTACTCCTGCATGGGCTACGAGATCCCGGCCGCGATCGGTGTGAAGATGGCCGCTCCCGACCGCAACGTCTGGGCGCTGGTCGGCGACGGAACGTACCTGATGATGCCGACGGAGATCGTCACGGCCGTACAGGAGGGCATCGCGATCAAGCTCCTCCTGATCCAGAACCACGGCTACGCCTCCATCGGCGGCCTGTCCGAGTCGGTCGGCGGCGAGCGCTTCGGCACGGCGTACCGCTACCAGTCCGAGGACGGCACCTACACGGGCGCCCCGCTGCCCGTGGACCTGGCCGCCAACGTGGCCAGCCTCGGTATGCGCGTGCTGCGCGCGAAGACCGTGCGAGACCTCCGCGCCGCCCTCGAAGAGGCGCGGGCCGCCGACACTCCCACATGTGTCTACGTCGAGACCGAAACGGCCGACACAGTGTCGGGCCCGCCTCCGGCGCAGGCCTGGTGGGATGTACCTGTGGCCGAGACCGCGACCCGACCGTCCGCGGTGAAGGCCCGTGAGCTGTACGAACGGCACGTCTCAACCCGACGCCGCCATCTGTGAAAAGGAGTACTCGGTCATGACGAAGATCGTCAACCACTGGATCGGCGGCAAGACCGTCGAAGGCGCGTCGGGGAACTACGGGCCGGTCACCGACCCGGCGACCGGCGCGGTCACCACGAAGGTCGCGTTCGCCTCGGTCGACGAGGTCGACGCCGCCGTAGCCGCCGCGAAGGACGCGTTCCAGACCTGGGGCACCTCCTCGCTGGCCAAGCGCACCACGATCCTGTTCCGCTTCCGGGCGCTGCTCGAGGCGAACCGGGACGCGATCGCCGAGCTGATCACCGCCGAGCACGGCAAGGTGCACTCCGACGCGCTCGGTGAGGTCGCGCGCGGCCTGGAGATCGTGGACCTGGCGTGCGGGATCACCGTGCAGCTGAAGGGCGAGCTGTCCACCGAGGTCGCCAGCCGCGTGGACGTCGCCTCGATCCGCCAGCCGCTCGGTGTCGTCGCGGGCATCACGCCGTTCAACTTCCCGGCGATGGTCCCGATGTGGATGTTCCCGATCGCCATCGCGACCGGCAACACCTTCGTGCTGAAGCCGTCCGAGAAGGACCCGTCGGCCTCCCTCAAGATCGCCGAGCTGCTGGCCGAGGCCGGTCTGCCCGACGGCGTCTTCAACGTCGTGCACGGCGACAAGGTGGCGGTCGACCGTCTCCTGGAGCACCCGGACGTCAAGGCCGTCTCCTTCGTCGGCTCGACCCCGATCGCCCGCTACATCCACACCACCGCCTCCGCCAACGGCAAGCGCGTACAGGCGCTGGGCGGCGCCAAGAACCACATGCTGGTCCTGCCGGACGCCGACCTGGACGCGGCGGCGGACGCTGCCGTGTCGGCGGCCTACGGTTCCGCGGGCGAGCGCTGCATGGCGATCTCCGCGGTCGTGGCGGTCGGCGCGATCGGCGACGAACTGGTGGACAAGATCCGCGAGCGCGCCGAGAAGATCAAGATCGGCCCCGGCAACGACCCGACCTCCGAGATGGGCCCGCTCATCACGAAGGTGCACCGCGACAAGGTGGCGTCCTACGTCTCCGGCGCGGCGGCCGAGGGCTGCGAGGTCGTCCTGGACGGCACCGGCCACACCGTGGAGGGCTTCGAGGACGGCCACTGGATCGGCATCTCGCTCCTCGACAAGGTGCCGACCACCGCCAAGGCCTACCAGGACGAGATCTTCGGCCCGGTCCTGACCGTGCTGCGCGTGGCCACCTACGACGAGGGCATCGCCCTCATCAACGCCTCCCCCTTCGGCAACGGCACCGCGATCTTCACCCGGGACGGCGGCGCCGCCCGCCGCTTCCAGCTGGAGGTCGAGGCCGGCATGGTCGGCGTGAACGTCCCGATCCCGGTCCCCGTCGGCTACCACAGCTTCGGTGGCTGGAAGGACTCGCTCTTCGGCGACCACCACATCTACGGCAACGACGGCACGCACTTCTACACCCGCGGCAAGGTCGTCACCACCCGCTGGCCCGACCCGGCCGACGCCCCCACCGGCGTGGACCTGGGCTTCCCGCGCAACCACTGAGAGCTGCGCGGCCCCTCGTCGAGTGGCGTCCCGCCTACGGAGCGGACCTGTCGGCGGTACGGCCACCGGCCCGGCCGCGGGCCCGTGCGGTGGCCGTACCGCACGTCGGGCACGGCCGCCGCACGCCGGCCCGTATCGACAGGGTGCCCAGCGCCTGCTGGAGTGCCAGTTCCACGGCAGCCGGGACGAACAGCGTGCCGGTGTCGTCGGGCGGGACCAGCCAGCGCAGGCGCCCGGTGGCCCGATGTGGCGCGGGCACCGCGATCCAGGCGTCCTTGCCCAGATAGCGAATGTCCGAGCCGATCCAGCAGCTCCTGGGATCCGGTGGCAGGAAGAAACCCACCCGACGGGCGGCGGTGTCGGCGAGTACGGGACCGGGTGCGTGCGGAGTGCACAGCAGGGTGTCGAGTGCCAGCGCGCCCATCTCCTCCGGCACGCTCAGCACATCCCAGAACCGTCCGCAAGCCAGCACCGCGACCCCGGATTCCCCCCGCCACTGCCGCTTGCAGGCTCGCGGGTTGGTCGCCGCGGCGGCCAGCCATTCCATGGCCCGTTGCGGGGCTCTCTGCATCGATCTCCTCCGGGATCCCGTCGCCCGCTGGGCGACGCACTTCTCCCTCGCAGCCAGGGTGGTGACCCCGGCACGGTCATGATCGTGGGAGTTTCGTTCTCGCGGAAGGGGTGGCGAACCATGGCGAATGGGTCCAGTGTGTTCGCTTCCTGAAAGGATGTTCCCCTGGTGTCGGGGCGCTCCTCGTGACCTGCCCCGCGACTCGGGCAGCCCGGAGGGGTCCGGAGGGGCCCGGGTCAATTCCGTGGTACGCGATTCACCTCCCCGCCCGTCCGGCTGACGCGCTGCCTCTCTGCGGAGTCCCGCCCGCTGCCTCCGACATGGGCGGGCGGTGACAAGAAGGCGCTGGCCGGGCAGGCGGGAAGCCGTCACGGCCGACGCTTCCTGCGGGCAGCCCAGGCTGAAAGACGACGTCTCACAAACGGACGAAATCATGATCAAGCCGATTCTCCGGGCCTCGGATCAGAACTCCCCACCCGTCGCCCGATCTCTGCCGGCACACGCGACCCGATCAAGGTCGGCATGGTCCCGAACCTCCTGCTCGTGAGGCGTGTCGAGCACCACGAGTCCGCGAAACACCTCGACCGAATTCACTGAAAGTCTGTTGATCGGGATTCGCGAACTGACGGCGCGTCTTCACAGCGCCGCACTGGCTCACTTTGACGACGAGGAGGAGTCGCGATGCCGCCGGGTGGCCTTGCGAGGCGGGCGGGTCAGCGTGATCTGGCGCACCAGTTGGTGGAAGCAGGTCAGTGCGGCGATCGCCGGGAGCGCCGCAGTGGCGACGCCGGGAAGGGTCCTCGGTGCCTGGATGACGCACAGCGCCATGGCCACGGCCGAGAAGAACATCACGACGCACCACGAGTGCGCGGCGCGGCGCCGGTGCAGAGCGGCCCGCAGAACCGAGAGGGAGGAGACCATCCACGGTCCGTAGACCATCAGCGGCCACCAGCGGTCCGCAAGGGAGTGGGCGGGGGCCTCGGTCGCCACCTTGAGCAACGGGTCGTAGGCGACGATCCCGCTGAACACACTGACCATGGCGACGATGACGCTGGCCATCGAGGCGACCAGGAAGCTGAGCGTCTGCATCCTCGACAGCAGCATCCTGGGCGCGCGGATCCGCCGGTGCCCCGGGGGACGCGAGCGCATGGCCGGCCCCTCGGGGGCGAACACCGGCTCCTGCTCCGGCAGGAACCCGTTGTCGTGCAGGGGAACCTCGGTCAACTCCTGCTCGGCGGTCTCGGCCTGCAGGAGGTGAGCCAACTCCTCGGCGGGGTCCCAGCCCGCCGTGACGTGCAGGTTGCCCGGGGGCCATGACTCTCTGGCGGGCACCGTACGGGTGGCGGGGCGGCGGGGCGCATTCATCCACGCGTCATGCAGGTTCTCAGTGGCCTGGCCGTTACGGAAGGCATAGGAAGGCTGTCGCTCATGCATGGCTGTTCCGCCGGGGCCGCGTACCGGGTACGGCGGGGAACGCGGTGGTGTCCGACAGGCGGGTGAAGTCGCCCTGGATCCGGCTCATCACCAGCAAGAAGTCGTCCAGCAGTGCCGAGGTGTACCTGAGCTCCACACGCTCCCTGCCGCGCTGGAGGACCGCGCCCGCCTCCGGGGGGGAGGACAGCGGGGCCGGCGTGAATGTCCACTCCCCGAGCTGTGAGGCGGGGGTCATGGCACTGTGTGAATATCCGCCCGCGGGTGCCGTGGGGAGTTGCGCTTTCGTCATACACGCCACAACGAAAACATTTGTGACCCAGGTGCGAGGCATTCGAGTGAAAAGTCGCACGCGCTCGGGCGAATTCATGGCCTCGGCGCTTGGATTTTGTTTCGATCGTGGGATTGTCGGCGGTTGCGGTGTGACCATGCGGTGATGAATTGGGATTCCAACGGAAAATAGGGTTACAGGCGCCCGGACGGCTGCGGACCGCGCCGGCAGGGGGAGGGGCCATGCGTCGTCGTACCACGCACGCGGTACGGGGCAACGGGCCCGTACGCCCGTGGGAGCAGGAGCGGTTCAGCCCCGGGGCTGCATCGGCTGTCCGTGGCGGCCCGTACCGTTGACGCATGGATCTTCGACTGCCCCGGCTGCGAGGCCTGCTGAGGGGGCCGCGACGGCTCGCCGCCGCCGCGGCCGCCGTCGTAGCGCTCGCCGGCGCCGGGACCTGGACGGCCGCCGCCGCCGACGACGCGCCATCGGTGCACCGCGCGGACCGGGTCATGGACACGGGGAACGGGGTGCGTATCGACACCTCGTACTTCACGTCCTCGGCTGAAGGACGTCGCCCCGCCGTCCTCCTGACCCACGGCTTCGGCGGCAGCAAGGACGACGTCCGGCAGCAGGCCCAGAACCTGGCCCGCGACGGGTACGCGGTCCTGACCTGGTCGGCGCGCAGCTTCGGTAGGTCGACCGGCAGGATCGGGCTCAACGACCCGAAGGGCGAGGTCGCCGACGTACGCCGGCTCATCGACTGGCTTGCGAAGCAGCCACAGGTCCAGCTGGACAAGACCGGCGACCCGCGCGTGGGTATGGCCGGCGCGTCGTACGGCGGCGCGATCGCGCTGGAGACCGCCGGGTACGACGACCGGGTCGACGCCATCGCCCCGGCGATCACCTACTGGAACCTCGCCGACGCCCTCTTCCCGAACGGCGTGTTCAAGAAGCTCTGGGCGGGCATCTTCGTCAACTCCGGCGGCGGCTGCGCCAGGTTCGAGCCGCAGCTCTGCCAGATGTATCAGCGCGTCGCCGAGTCCGGTGCCCCGGACGCGCAGGCCGTCAAGCTGCTTCGGGAGCGGTCGCCGTCCGCCGTCGGCGACCGCATCAAAGTGCCCACCCTGCTGATGCAGGGCCAGACCGACTCCCTCTTCCCGCTCGGCCAGGCCGATGCGGCCGCGAAGGCGATCCGCGCCAACGGCGCCCCGGTCGACGTCGACTGGATCGCGGGCGGACACGACGGCGGTGACATGGAGACCAGCCGCGTCCAGACACGCGTCGAATCCTGGTTCGACCGGTACCTGAAGGACGACAAGGGCGCCGACACCGGCCCCGGCTTCCGCATCACCCGCACCGGCGGCGTCGACTCCACCGACGGCCAGGCACAGCGGCGGGGCGCGAGCGGCGACACGTACCCCGGCCTGGAGAGCGGACGCAAGTCCATCGCCCTGACCGGCCGCGAGCAGAGCTTCGCCAACCCGGCGGGCGCCAATCCGCCCGCCGTCTCGGCCCTTCCCGGCCTCGGCGGTGGCGGCCTCGCCCAGCTCTCCTCGCTCGGCGTCGGCGTCTCGCTGGACTTCCCCGGCCAGTTCGCCCGCTTCGAGTCGGCGCCGGTCACCGACGACCTCCGGATCACCGGATCGCCGAAGGTCACCGTCCACGTCGAGTCGACGCGCGACGACGCCGTCCTCTTCGGGAAGGTGTACGACGTCGGCCCGGGCGGCACCCAACAGGTGCTGCCCTCCCAGTTGGTCACGCCCCTCAGGGTGGCGGGCGCCAAGGCCGGCAAGGACGTGACGATCACGCTGCCCGCCGTCGACCACGAAGTCGAGCGGGGCCACCGGCTGCGTCTGGTCCTCGCCTCCACCGACCTCGGGTACGCCTCTCCGGCCGCCCCGGCGACGTACACCGTCTCCCTGAAGGGCGACCTGTCGGTGCCGACGGCCCCCGGCGTGACGACCGCGGCCGTCCCGCTGCCCGCGTGGGTGTGGTGGCTGCCGCTGGCGGGCGCGGTGGTCGCCCTGGCGCTGCTGTTGACGGGCCGGCGCCGTACCTCTGCCGCACCTCCCGACCCCGAGTTCGCCGAAGTTCCCCTGCAGATAACAGACCTGAGCAAGCGCTATGCCAAGTCGGCGGACCGGTACGCGGTCAAGGAGCTGTCCTTCCGCGTGGAGAAGGGCCAGGTCCTCGGCCTGCTGGGCCCCAACGGCGCGGGCAAGACGACCACCCTGCGTATGCTGATGGGCCTGATCAAGCCGGACGGCGGGGAGATCCGCGTCTTCGGCCGTGCGATCCGTCCGGGCGCCCCGGTGCTGTCCCGGGTCGGCGCCTTCGTCGAGGGCGCGGGCTTCCTGCCGCATCTGTCCGGCCGGGAGAACCTGGAGCTCTACTGGGCTGCGACCGGCCGCCCGGCCGAGGACGCCCATCTGGACGAGGCCCTTCAGATCGCGGGCCTCGGAGACGCGCTGTCCCGCGCGGTTCGCACGTACTCGCAGGGCATGCGCCAGCGCCTCGCCATCGCCCAGGCCATGCTCGGCATGCCCGACCTGCTGATACTGGACGAGCCGACGAACGGCCTGGATCCGCCGCAGATCCGCGAGATGCGCGAGGTGATGATCCGGTACGCGGCCGCCGGGCGCACGGTGATCGTCTCCAGCCACCTGCTGGCGGAGATCGAGCAGTCCTGCACGCACCTCGTGGTGATGGACCGGGGCAGGCTCGTGCAGGCCGGCTCGGTCGCGGAGATCATCGGCTCCGGCGACACCCTGCTCGTCGGCACCGGAACTCCCGTGGAGGAGCCGGTCGTCGAGAAGATCGCCTCGCTGCCGGGCGTGACCTCGGCCGTACGCACCGACGACGGACTGCTGGTCCGCCTCGGGGCCGACGGCAGCGCACAGCGCCTGGTCGCCGAACTCGTCCGGCTCGAAGTGCCGGTCGAGTCGGTGGGCCCGCACCGCCGACTGGAAGACGCCTTCCTCACCCTGATCGGAGGCTCCGCATGAGCACGCTCGTCGAACGCACGGAGGCGGCCTCCGGATACCGCGCGGGCCGCACGCTTCCCGTCCGGGTGGAACTGGTCCGCCAGCTGAAGCGGCGCCGCACGCTGGTCATGGGTGGGATCCTCACCGCCCTGCCGTTCGTCCTGCTCATCGCCTTCGCCGTCGGCGGCGAGCCGGACGGGGGCGGCAATGGGGTCACGCTGATGGACACGGCGACGGCGTCCGGCGCCAACTTCGCCGCCGTCAACCTGTTCGTGTCCGCCGGCTTCCTGCTGGTGATACCGGTTGCCCTGTTCTGCGGAGACACGGTCGCCTCGGAGGCCGGCTGGTCCTCCCTGCGCTATCTCCTGGCCGCTCCGGTGCCGCGCACCCGGCTGCTGTGGTCGAAGCTCGTGGTCGGGCTCGGCCTCAGCCTGGCCGCGATGATCCTGCTGCCGGTGGCGGCACTGGCCGTCGGCACGGTCGCCTACGGTTGGGGCTCCCTGGAGATCCCCACCGGCGGCTCGCTCGCGCCGGGCACGGCCGCCCAGCGGCTCGTGGTGGTCGTGGTGTTCGTCTTCGTGTCCCAACTGGTCACCGCCGGGCTCGCGTTCTGGCTGTCGACCAAGACGGACGCCGCGCTCGGCGCGGTCGGCGGCGCGGTCGGCCTCACCATCGTCGGCAATGTCCTCGACGCCGTGACCGCCCTCGGCGACTGGCGTCACTTCCTGCCCGCGCACTGGCAGTTCGCCTGGGTCGACGCCATCCAGCCCCATCCCGAGTGGTCCGGCATGATCCAGGGCACGGCCGTTTCCATAACGTACGCCGTGGTGCTGTTCGCGCTGGCCTTCCGGGGTTTCGCCCACAAGGACGTGGTGTCGTAGGTCTACGGAGGATCACCTACCGGTCTCGACGGCCGCCTTCCGTGGCCTCTTCGAAATCCATCCGCAACGCTCCATAGCGCACGTTCCGTCCCTCGGCGCCGTCACAGTCACAGACATCGGCGTCAACAGACCAAGGGGGCACGGAAGATGGAGCGATATCGCGTACGACGGCTGCGCGCCACACTGCTCGCGTTCACCGCGGCCGGCTGCCTGCTGCTCACCGGGTGCGGCGGGAGCGACACGGGCGACCACAGCAGCGCGGGCAGCGCGACCGGCTTCCCCGCCCCCGACCAGCGCCGGGGCACCGGCGAACAGGGCACCGACGGCGCCGACGGCGCGTCCAGCGAGGCGGCCCCCTCGCCCGACTACGTCTCCACCTTCGCCCTCGACGTCGACACCGCCTCCTACGGCTACGCCCGCCGCACCCTCGCCGACGGCCGGCTCCCCGACCCGTCGACGATCCGTCCCGAGGAGTTCGTCAACAGCTTCCGCCAGGACTACGAACGCCCCGACGGCAACGGCTTCACGGTGACTGTCGACGGCGCCCGCACCAGCGACGAGGACTGGTCCCTGGTCCGCGTGGGCCTGGCCACCCGCGGCACGCAGCAGCAGCGCGGCGCCCGCCCGCCCGCCGCCCTCACCTTCGTCATCGACATCTCCGGCTCCATGGCCGAACCGGGCCGCCTCGACCTCGCCCAGGAGTCCCTCGGCGTGATGACGGACCGGTTGCGCGACGACGACTCGGTCGCCATCGTCACCTTCAGCGACCAGGCCGAGACCGTCCTGCCGATGACCCGCCTCGACGGCCACCGCGGTGAAGTCCACCAGGCGATCGACAACCTGGAGCCGGCCTTCTCCACCAACCTCGGCGCCGGCGTCGAGGCCGGCTACGCCACGGCCGTCAAGGGCCTGCGCGAGGGCGCCACCAACCGGGTCGTCCTCGTCTCCGACGCGCTCGCCAACGACGGTGACACCGACCCCGACTCCATCCTCGACCGCATCGACGGCGCCCGCCGCGAACACGGCATCACCCTGTTCGGCGTCGGCGTGGGCAGCGACTACGGCGACGCCCTGATGGAACGCCTCGCCGACAAGGGCGACGGCCACACGGTGTACGTCTCCGACCCCGACGAAGCGCGCAAGGTCTTCTGCGAGCAGCTCCCGAAGAACATCGACCTCACGGCCCGCGATGCCAAAGCGCAGGTCGCCTTCGATCCGGAGACGGTCGCCGAGTTCCGCCTGGTCGGCTACGACGACCGCCGCGTCGCCGACAACGACTTCCGCGACGACCGCGTCGACGGCGGCGAGGTCGGCCCCGGCCACACCGTGACCGCCCTCTACGCCGTGCGCACCGAGCCCGGCGCCCACGGCCACCTCGCCACCGCCACCGTCCGCTGGCTCGACCCCGGCACCCGCGCCCCGCACGAGGCCGCAGGCGACTTGGAGACCAGCGCCCTGGAGCCCTCCGTCTGGACCGCGAGCCCCCGCTTCCAGGTCACCGCGGTCGCCGCCTACTTCGCCGACGCCCTCCGCTCGACGGCCCACGACCGCACTCCGCTTCCAGGTGCCCCGAGCCTCGACACGCTCCACCGCCACGCCACCGCTCTGGCCCGCACCACCGAGGACCCGGCCGTAGAGCAACTCGCCGAGGCCATCGGGGAGGCGGGCAACGGCCTGGACTGAGTCCAGCCGGACGGCGTATCGGTGATTCGCTCGCCGCGATCGAGCGCCGACCGCCTGGACGGCCTGCGCGACGTTCAGACCAGCGCACAGACCACCACAGCGCACCCTCTGACGGCATGGTCGCCACCGCAAAGAGTCGCAAATCTCCATGAGGGGCACCCGATCGGGTGTGTCTGGAATGGGGTACTGAGGGCGGCGCATGTATCTTCTGTAATCAGTCGGGCACGGTCCGTAACGAGGGCCGTGTGCGGGAAGAAACTGGAGATGCAATGCAGAAGCTCAAGAAGGTCGCGGCCGTCGCGGTCATGGTCGGCGGTCTCGGTCTGGTGGGCGGCGGGGTCGCCAGCGCTCACGGTGGTCGCGGCTACGACGGCGACTTCCCGTCCGCGGTGAACAACCTGCAGGTCGTGGACTGCGACCAGGACTTCAGCCCCACCGCGTTCACGCCCGCTGTCGGCGCGGTCACCGGCGACAGCAGCCAGCACATCGGCAACTTCTGCACGGTGATCGGGTCCGTCGAAGACTGATCCCGGGCGCGGGAGCGGCGGGTTCCGTGCCTCGGCGCGAGGCCCGCTCCTCGGCCCCTCACCGTGTCGATGTCCGACGGTGGGAACGGAATCTGCCTCCGGCCGGTAGGAACGAGTACCTCTGATGGCCCTCGTGTCCGGTTACCGGTCGGAGGCGTTCTGCTTTCCAGGTCCCGAACGGAGTGTCGGGCCGGCTCTGGTGAAGCATCGATAATGCCATTAAATGGTGGATGACTTTTTCGATATCACTCAATTGGCCGTATCGAGAATAACGCGTCAAAGGTGGCGGGTGTTATGGTCTGTAATCAATCGATCACGGTCCGTAACGAGGGTCGTGTGCGTGAAGAAACCGGAGATGCAATGCAGAAGCTCAAGAAGGTCGCGGCCGTGGCGGTCATGGTCGGCGGTCTCGGCCTGGTGGGTGGCGGGGTCGCCAGCGCCCACGGCCACGACGGCGACTACCCGTCCGCCGTCGACAACCTGCAGGTCGTGGACTGTGACCAGGACTTCAGCCCCACCGCGTTCACTCCCACTGTCACCGGCGCGATCGCCGGCGACAGCAGCCAGAACTTCGGCAACTTCTGCACGGTGATCGGGTCCGTCGAAGACTGATCCCGGGCGCCGGAGCGGCGGGTTCCGTGCCTCGGCGCGAGGCCCGCTCCTTGGCCCCTCATCGTGCCGACGTTTGATGGTGGGAACGGAATCTGCCTCCGGCCGGTAGGAACGAGGACATCTGATGGCCCTCGTGTCCAGTTACCGGTCGGAGGCGTTCTGCTTTCCAGGTTCCGAACGGAGTGTCGGGTCGGCCTTGGTCAAGCGTCGATAATGCCATTAAATGGTGGATGACTTTTTCGATATCACTCAATTGGCCGTATCGAGAATAACGCGTCAAAGGTGGCGCATGTTATGGTCTGTAATCAGTCGGGCACGGTCCGTAACGAGGGCCGTGTGCGTGAAGAAACCGGAGATGCAATGCAGAAGCTCAAGAAGGTCGCGGCCGTGGCGGTCATGGTCGGCGGTCTCGGCCTGGTGGGTGGCGGGGTTGCCAGCGCTCAGGGCGGTCACGGCTACGACGGCGACTTCCCGTCCGCGGTCAACAACCTGCAGGTCGTGGACTGCGACCAGGAGTTCGCGACCGGTGCGGCGTTCGCCCCCGTCGTCGGCACGGTCGGCGGCGACAACAGCGAGAACATCGGCAACTTCTGCACGGTGATCGGGTCCGTCGAAGACTGATCCCGGGCGCGGGAGCGGCGGGTTCCGTGCCTCGGCGCGAGGCCCGCTCCTCGGCCCCTCACCGTGTCGATGTCCGACGGTGGGACGGAATCTGCCTCCGGCCGGTAGGAACGAGGGCCTCTGATGGCCCTCGTCTCCAGTTACCTGTCGGAGGCATTCTGCTTTCCAGGGCTTCCGGTGCCCGGCCGTGCCTGTCGCGTGGTCGAGATTCCGAATGTCATTAAAAGGTGTTTTTCGCTTCACTCGATTGATGTCGGAAATATGGCGCTAAGCGCGGCGCATGTTATGGTCTGTAATCAATCGGGCGCGGTCCGTAACGAGGGTCGTGTGCGTGAAGAAACCGGAGATGCAATGCAGAAGCTCAAGAACGTCGCGGCCGTAGCCGTCATGGTCGGTGGTCTCGGCCTCGTGGGTGGCGGGGTTGCCAATGCCCACAGTGGTCACGGCCACGACGGCGACTTCCCGTCCGCCGTCGACAACCTGCAGGTTGTGTCCTGTGACCAGGAGCTCGAGACCGGCGCGACGTTCGCCCCCGCTACCGGCTCGGAAGGTGTCGGTGGCGGCAGCGGGGAGAACAGCGGCAAGTTCTGCACGGTGATCGGCTCCGTCGAAGGCTGATCCCGGGCACGGGAACGCCGGGTCTCGTGCCCTGGTACGAGGCTCGCTCCTCGGTACTCGCCGTGCCGGGCGTACAGATCAGTGCGTCGTCCCGGGGCTGCGAGGAAGACAGTCAATATCAGCGGAGCAGGGGACGTTTTGAGGCGCTGAGAAGCTCGACGCCCCTTTCTGTTCCGGAGCGGCCACGACCTTCGTGGTCGCCGCCAGTCAACACCCGGAGATACGCATGCGTAGGTTCAAGAAAATCATGCTGGTGACCAGCGTTATCAGTGGCGTCGGACTGACGGCCGCCGGGGCTGCTCAGGCCTGCGATGGTGAGCCGCCCGCCCCGGCCCCCGCCACCAACGCGCAGTCCCTCGAATGCGACCAGGAGTTTTCCCCCTCCACGGTCACGATCGCCCCGTCGGTCAGTGTCCTCGGCGACAGTGTCACGAACATCGGTAACTTCTGCACGCTGGTCGCTCCGAAGAACTGATCAGCCGGCCGTCGTCAAGAACTGAACAGCCGGATCTCAGCGGCCATCCCTACGGGTGGCCGCTGAGGCTTTTGGGCTACGAATATCGTCCGATCGATGAAATTCGCATGAGTCTTTCTTTGTGGGCTGTACGGATGAACCTCGCGGGATCTTCATCCTTATGGGGGTTGCCTACTTGAAGCTTGTTTCCCTCTTGGTGCACCATCGATTCCGTCCTTCTGCTGAAGAGGAATGTGAATCTGCTTGCGCCTCGGAGGGAACTGTGGGCGATATGATCGTCTTTCCGCGTTGTCCGGAGACAGGGAAAGCGTCTTTCCGGACTGAATCCGAGGCGAGGGCCTGGCTGATCAAGCAGCCGCTGTTGGAGAAAATTCCGGACCGAATCTACCGATGCTCGGGTTGCCGGTATTGGCACTTCACCGGATCCCATCACTGGACCAGCCAGAAAATCAGGTGGCAACGAAACTATGGCAGGCGGCAAGCCGATTCCCGGCGTAACGGCAGGAAGAGGGGGCGGAGCTGACGGCACCGGGTCCGGCTATTCCACTGCTTCGATCAGGAAGACGAATAGATTGCGACAGAACCTGAGCAGGGGAATGGTCGTGGCCGCGGCCGCGACCGGCATCCTGTCCCTTTGCGGCATCCCGGCGTTCGCGAACGCACACTCCGAAGGGACCCTGGGGGGACCGCTCGGTGCCCTGTCGGGCGTGTCCGACGCTCACCACGACGACAGCGCCTCTCGCGAGCACGCCGATCACAGCTCCGTCGGGGGGCAGGCCAACGCCCGCGCCGACATCGACGGCTACGGCGACACCGGCGAGAACGGCGACGGTGACGGCGGCAGGGAGATCGTCGGCAAGGGCGACGGCAGCGCTAGCGGTAGCGGCAAGGATGTCGTCGGCAAGGGCGACGGCAGCGCTAGCGGTAGCGGCAAGGATGTCGTCGGCAAGGGCGACGGCGACGGCAGCGGCAACCACGCCGTCGGGAACGGCGACGACGACGCCGGCTACGGCGACGACTCGGACACGCCGCCCACGGCTCCTCCCACCGCGCCGGCATCACCCCCCGTCACCACACCGCCGACCAGGACGCCGCCCTCGCACATCCCGCCCTCGCACACCCCGCCCGCGGTGAAGCCGCCCGCCGCGCCCCCGGAGCAGCCTCCCACCCTCCCCGAGACCGGCGCCGGGCCCGAGATCACCGTGGGCTCGGGTGTTGCCGCGCTGCTGATCACGGGCGGCGTAGTCCTGTACCGGCGAGGACGGGCCACCTCCCGTCGGTAGTGCTCCCTGCCGGGTGCCGGACGCATCGCGTCCGGCACCCGGCGTCTTTCGTCAGCCCCTTGCCCGCGACGGTGCCTTCGAGGGTTCCCGGACGGCTGGTACCGGGATCGCTCCGGCGATCGGGGTGGCGCGCAGCCGATGGCGAACCCCTCGTACGAGGGTCGCCGCCGTGAAGCTCGCGCCGTGGACGAAGCGCATGGCCGGCCCGAACGCGGAGGCTGTCACCAGACCCGCGAGGAAGAGTCCCGGGTGCGAGGACTCGAAGACCCGCCCGACGGCCGGGGAGCCGTCGGCCGCCGTCGCAAGGCTCCCGCGCAGTTCGTCGGAGAGCAGGGCCATCCGGTCCCGGGTCGCCCGGAACCCCGTGGCCGCGATCACGTGTTCGGTCTCCAGGGAGAGCGGCTCCCTGCTCCGGCTCACCGCCTCCAGCCGTACGCCGCCCGGCACCGGACGGGCCGTGGCGACCTCGTGGCCGAGCAGCACCTCCACCGCCGACTCGACCCGGTCACGTACCCACCAGGCGCCCGCCGGGCCCAGCGCGTTGGCCGCGATGCGTGCTCGGGTGGGCTCGGGGAGGCGGTGGAAGAGGCCCGGGTGTTCGGCGTAGAACCAGTTGCGCCAGCCGCAGCCGAGGCCGCTGTGCGGGGCGCGGGCCGACTTCCACCAGGGACGCCGCCAGGGCGGTGGTACGTCGTTCCACCACAGCCGGTCGGCCCGCGCCACCACACGTACACGCGTGCCCTGTTCGGCGAGCAGCGCGGCGGTCTCCAGGGCCGCCTGGCCGCCTCCGACCACGGTGACGTCCCTACCGCGGTATCGTTCCAGATCACTGTGGTGACTGCTGTGCGAGACGAGCGCGGGGTGCAGGCCACGCAGCGCAGACGGCACCTCCACGAAAGGCATGACGCCCACCGCCAGTGCCACCGTCCGGGCGCGCAGTACCTCTCCGTCCTCCGTGACCACATCGAAGCCGACAGGGCGGGCCGTCACCCGGCTCACCATCCGCTCGTCCACCTGGGGCACGGCGTTCCCGGCGAACCAGAGGCCGTACGCGGCGAACGTCGCCACCGGAATCGGTTCGCCGTGCCGCGCCGTCCGGCCCTGGGTCGCGCAGTAGGCGTCCAGGCGCCAACGCCGCTCGGGATCGGAGAGGTTGGAGGCCCAGGGTTCCGACTTCAGGAACATGCCACCGGGCATGTGGTCCCGCCAGGACGCCATGGGCCGTCCGAGGACGCGCAGGTTCAGCCCGGCGGCCGCGGCGTGTGACGCGATGGACAGGCCGTACGGGCCGGCGCCCACCACCAGCAAGTCGTACATCAGTGACTTCTCGCTTTCTCGTCGTCGATCAGGGATGGTGCGACCACCTGGTGGCCCACGCGGGCCGGCACGGGCGCCGCCGGGGTCGCGGGGAGCCGCTCTCGCAGGCGACGGGTCACATGACGGCACCACAGGGCCCACATCGCTCGGCCGGGAGCCGGGTCGTCCGGGGCGTGCCAGGCCAGTTCGCGTCCGTGGGGCGCCCGCCGCAGGGCAGCGAGCGGTGCGTAGTTCTCCACCACGAACGACCGTCCCTCCTGTGGCTTGCCCACCGGTAGTTGACGGTCCGTCAGATCGAGGTGCAGGGCGCGTACGACGTCCAGGCCGGCGGTGTCGGTGAAGAGCCCGAACTGGGCGCCGGGGCGGGGGTTGAAGTCGAGCAGGTGGTAGCGGCCCGTCGTGCCGCAGCGGCGGAAGTCGAGGTCGAAGATTCCGCGGTAGCCCAGCTCGCCGGTGAGTCGCTCGGCGAGCGCCCGCACCTGAGGGTTGCCCGTCCAGCGGCCGACCACGGTCAGGCCCGCTCCGCGCGGCCACGCCCGTTGCTTGCGGCCGGGCCCGCCCGCGCGCACCACGCAGGAGCGGTCGGCGTATCCGTGGAAGAACCAGTCGCGGTCCCGCCCCGGCGGCAGATACGCCTGGAGCAGCAGCGGGCTGCCGGCCTCCCCGGTACGCAGGTACAACTCCCCTGCCTGCCGAATGGACTTCACCAGCACCGTACTGTGCAAGCCGCTGCCCGACGGCACCTGCCAGGGCCGGCTCCACTTCGCCACTATCGGCAGACCCAGCCGCCGCGTGGCGTCGGCGGCCTCCGCCAGGCTGCCGGGGGCCAGCGTGACCGGGTGCGGGATGCCGGCGGACGCGCACACAAGGGCCAGTTCGGCCTTGTCGGCGACGTGTTCGGGCAGCGCGCCGGGCGTGTCGGGCAGCAGGTAGGTGGGGGTGAGTTCCTCGCGCATGCGGCTCACGGCGACCGCGCTCGCGTCGTCCATCGGGATCAGGACGGCGGGACGCGCGACCCGGGCGGCCACCCGGCGCAGCGCAACGGCGATCTCGCGGGGGGATGCTCCGGGCGGCGGCGGAGGATGCGTCTCGCTGACGAAGCGCGATCTGGTGACGGGACTTCCCGTGGTATCGGCGACCAGATGCACCTCCACTCCTGCTCTGCCGAGCGAGCGCACGGCCCCCAGCGTTCCGTGGTGAAAGGGATTCCGGTCGATCCGCAGCAGAACGGCGGGTACGCGGGTGTCGAGCAGCGGCACGGACTTCATTCCTTCAGATCGGCTCACCCGTACAGGGGAGCGAGACGCTCGAACGTCGTAAGCGCGATGGCGACGATTCATTTCCTGTGACTGACTTCATGTGACTGGCCATCAGTAGTGCGACCGGGCAAAGAGCAACGGCAGGAAACAGAGTGAGCGGGGAGAGGAACAGGCATGGTTCTAAAGAATTGCCGGGCCCGGACAGGACGGTTGGCGGTCGTCGCCGCGGCAGTCGCCCTCTCGGCGGCGCTCGCGTCCGGCGCCGGTTCCGCGGCGGGGACGCCACTTGTCGGCGATCCTCCCGCTCCGACGCCGATCGTCCCGGAGCCGGCAGCGCCCGCGGTGACCGCGTCGGCCGCGCGCCCGACTCCGCAGGCGCCCGCGGCCACCCTGGTCCCCACGCCTCCACCTCACTCCTTCCAACTGCCGCAGTCCGCCCTGCCGACCCCTTCCGTCACCCCGCCGACCCCTTCCGTCACCGGGCCGCCGACTCCTTCCGTCACCGGGCCGCCGACCCCGGCGCCTGGCAAGGAGAGTCCCGCCTTCGGCGTCTTCCTCGACTCCGGGGCCCCGGGTGTGACGGCCATGACGAGGCTCAGCAGCTGGCTGGGCGGCGCCGAACTGCGCGTCGGCCACAGCTATCTGCCCGGTGACCGCTGGAGCAACATCGAAGGCGCTCCGGAGTTCCTCGACACGTGGGCGCGCTGGCGCACGGCCAAGGACGACCGCATGTTCGTCCTCAACGTGCCCATGCTGGAACGCAACGAGGAGGGCGTCCCGGACGCCGAGGTCCGGAAGCTGCTGCGGCAGGGCGCCGCCGGACAGTTCGATCACCACTTCCGCGCACTCGCCGAGCGGCTGGTGGCGTTGAAGGTGCCGGACACGATCCTGGTGCTCGGCTGGGAGATGAACGGCACGACGTACACCCATCGCTGCGGGCCCGACCCGGAGGCCTGGAAGAAGTACTGGAACAGGATCGTCACCGTCATGCGGTCGGTGCCGGGCCAGAGATTCCGGTTCGACTTCACACCGAGCCGCGGCCGGGACGCCATTCCCTGGACTCAGTGTTTTCCGGGTGACGACACCGTCGACATCATCGGCATGGACGCGTACGACCAGCCGCGAGGACTTTCCTTCGACGAACAGGTGAATGAGCCCTACGGACTTCAAGCGCATGTGGACTTCGCGAAATCCCACAACAAGCCTATTTCCTATCCAGAATGGGGGCTGTTCCGCAATGGTGACAACGACACGTACATGCGGCGGATGCTCGCCTGGATCGACGCGCACAAGCCCCTGTACAACACGCTGACCGACTACTGTCCGCACGGTGTCTGGCAGTGCCCGGCCAACCCCGGTTCGTCCCGGGTCTACTGGTCCGTGCTCTCCGGTCGCACCGGCTGGCCGGCGACCCTGCCCGCACCCACCACACTTCCGGTCCCGTTGAGCTCGACGGCCTGCTCGCCGCTGCGTCTCGCCCACTGGATCGAGTCCTGGTTCGGCAGGAAAGTGTGCCGGCGTTTCGACGGGTGGTCGCGGACCCGGTAGCGGTCGGCGACGACGGGGCCCGAGACGGACCCGCCGTCATCGGCCCGTTCCCGGAAGTTACTCAGCAGCTCCTTGCCCCGCCGACGCGCGGCCACGTAGCCGACCACCGCCGACATCAGCGGGGCGGTGCGTCGACGGGCAAGCAGCAGCCGCTGGTTGGACACGGGATCGGGGCGCCAGTGGTGCTTGTAGGGCTCGTTGCCGCGCAGCAGACTCAGAGTGCTCTGCCCGCCGCTGACCGCGTGCTGGGTGCACGCGTCGAGGAGCATCGCCGCCACGTCGGCCTTGCGTTCCCGCAGGCACGGATGGGCGCCGTACAGGTAACCACCCGTGAGGCGGCGCGACTGCAGCGTGAGGTCGACGGCCACCACGTCGTCGTCGAGCCGGAACTCGGTGACCACCGCGTCGCCGGAGCGCACCATCGCTCCCATGGACCGCACCAGGTGCTCGCAGAAGCGCGCTTGCAGATGCTCCGACGTCACCTTCCGGCCCTGCCACTGCAGCCGGTGCAGTTCGATCAGCCGCTGAAGCGCCGCGCCGACCTGGTCCGGCGTCACGACGTGCCGCTCCACACCGAGAGACGTCAGCCTGCGCAGCTTGGCGCGGGCCCGCTGGGCCTTGCCGGACGACAGCCGGGACAACAACCCGTCCATGGGCACGGCAGGCAGCTCCAGGCACAGCGAGTCCTGCATCCGGTGGCGGGGCCCGCTCCAGCGGTCGTAGACGTGCTCGACCGCGCCGCCCGGCCGCACCTCACGGAAGTCGATCAGCGCGGTGCGGGCGGCGGCCGACAGCGCCTCGGCCAGCACGGCGGCCGCCCCGTCCGCCCGCTCGTCGTCGATCAGGACGTCCCCGTAGTCGGAGATGGGCCCGCCGAGTGGTACGAGCGTGGGCACCGGTACGCGCCGGAGCATCAGGGGCGCGGCAGCCACGAGTTCGGCGCCTTCGCGCACGAGTACCAGCCGCAGTCGGCCGGGCCTGCCGTATGACAGCCACCACGAGTGCAGCCAGGCGTGGTTCTGGAAGGGGGTCGCCGCGCCGCACCGCTCGTACAGCCGCTCCCAGGCCGGACCCACTTCGGCGAAAGCGCGTCCCTCGGTGACGAGTTCCGTCGTGTACGTCACTGTCACAGCTGTCCGTGCACGTCGGCGGCGAGCGCCGGGCCGGGCACCGAGGCGGGGCGAAGGGACTGCTCGTCCCCGGTCCGCCTCGGCCGTACGAGCAGCACCAGTCCGCCGAGCAGGCCACCCGCGCACGCGCCGACCAGACCGGTCACCGTCGGTGACGGGGACGTAGGCTCTGTCGGCCGCACCGCCCGCGAGAACTGGACGAGTTCGACGTGGGTGCTGGCCTTGGTCTCGTTCGCGTGCCGGGTCAGCGCGCGGGTGACCGCGTTGGCCATGTCGGCGGCGAGCCCGGGGCGCGGGGAGGTGGCCGAGACGGCGACCATCGGCGCGTCCGGCGAGGCAACCGTCCGCACGCTTCGACGCAGCGTCGGGACCGGCACGCCCGCCCACACCTGCGCGTCTCCGAGCACCGCGAGGTCCGTGGCGGCACGGCCGTACGCCTGTGCGAAGCCGAGTGCGGAGGCCGGGTCGGACTTCTCGCTCGGTACGGCGACCACGTAGCTGGTGGCTGTGTACGTCGGGGCTTTGAGCGTGCCGTAGGTGCCGCCGAGCAGGCCGCCGGCGAGCACGCCGGCCGCGAGCAGCGACCACGGCCGCAGGAGGCCGGCCCGGGTCAGGCGGCCGGGCTGCCGGTGGTGTCGGGCGTGGTTGTCGGTCATCACGTACTGGCTCCCTGGGGTGAACGGGGCAATGAGCAGGACAGCGCCGTCGCATACACGTCCATGAGACGGGCGGCGCTGCGGGTGATGTGGTAGCGGTGGGCCGCCTCCGGCGCCGTACGAGGCCGCGGACCGGCCGCGCGCACCTCGGCTACGGCGCCGGCGTACGCCTCCGGGCCGCCGCGCATCCGCAGGGCGCCGGCGGTGGCCTGCGGGGGCAGGTCCTCGATCGCCGGGCTGGAGGCGTAGAGCACGGGCAGGCCGGACGCCAGGGCCTCCACGACCGCCAGCCCGAAGGACTCCTCCGGGCACGGTGAGGCGAGCAGGTCCATGGCGGAGGTGAGGGAGGGCAGGTCCGGGCCGGGGGAGCCGTCGGGGACGTAGGGGCGTTCGCCGGCGAACAGGACACGGTCGGCCACGCCTGCCTCGTGGGCCGTGCGGCGCAGGGCACTCTCCTGCGGGCCGCCTCCGACCAGCAACAGCCAGTGGTCGTCCGGAAGCCGGGTCATCGCCTTGACGAGGACGTCGAAGCGCTTGTCCGCGCAGAGCCGGCCGATCCCGCCGACGACGAAGGCGTCCTCCGGCAGGCCGAGGTGGCGGCGGGTGCGGTGGCGCCGGGCCGGGTCGAAGCGGAATCGATTGACGTCGATGCCGTTGGGGATGACCTCGATGCGCGGGGAGGGTACGCCCCAGCGTCTGAGGCGGTCGGCGACCGCGGGGGAGACGGCGACCGTGGCGGAGCCGAGTCGCTCGCTGGCGAGGTAGAGCGCGCGGACGCCCGCCGTCAGCTTCCGGCCTTCCATCTGGGAGTCGCCGAGAGAGTGTTCGGTGGCGACCACGGCCCGGACGCCGGCCAGGCGGGCGGCGAACCGGCCGTAGACACAGGCGCGGTACAGGTGGGTGTGCACCAGGTCGTAGCCGCCGGCGCGGATCAGACGGACCAGGCGGGGCAGCGCGGTCAGATCGCGGTTGCCGTTCATCCCGAGGTGGTGCACCCGGACGCCGTCGGCGCTCAGCCCGTCGGCGACGGTGCCCGGGTTGGTGAGGGCCACCACCTCGCAGTCGACGCTGATGTGCCGCAGCAGCAGACGGAGCTGCTGTTCGGCACCGCCGGCACCGAGACCGGTGATGATGTGGAGGGCCTTCATGGTCACAGGCCCTCCACGGGGGACCGGCGCAGCCTGTGCAGCTTGTGCTTGAGGTACAGCCGCCAGGCCGTGTCGTTCTGGCCGATGTGCAGTCGGGGGAGGGCGTGCGGGCCGGTCAGGGGACCGGGGTCGATGGCGCAGGCGTAGGCGTAGCCGGCTTCGCGTACGGCGGCGACAGCGCGCTCGTCGACCGTGCCGTACGGGTAGCAGAAGCACTCGACCGGCGCGCCGATCAGCTCCGACAGCAGCGTCCTGCTGTCGGCGACCTCCGCTTTCACCGTGACGTCGTCGGCCTGGGTGAGATCGACGTGCGTCAGCCCGTGGGAGCCGATCTCCACGCCCTCGGAGGCCGCGCGCCGGATGCCGTCCACGGTCAGCAGTGCTTTGCGCGGGCCCAGCGGGTCCCAGGAGTTGACGCCGCCGAGCTGTCCGGGCAGGACGAAGAGGGTGGCACCGAAGTGCCGGCGGCGCAGCGCCGGAAGAGCATGCTCGAGGAAATCGGCGTATCCGTCGTCGAAGGTGAGACCGACCAGGCGCCGCCCCTCGCCCCGGGCCCGGGCGGCGAACAGTTCGCGCACGGACACGCCGCGAAGGCCGCGCCGGTGCAGCCAGGCCAGCTGCCGCTCCAGCCGTTCGGGTGTGACCGTGATGCGGTACGGGTCGTCGGAGCAGTCGCCCACGGAGTGGTACATCGCCACCCACGGGACCGGACCCGGCCGCGCCGCGGGGCGTCTGTCGGCACCGACGGATTCAACTGGAGCGACCATGCCTCAGCCTTCGTGTGACGGTACGTACGGAACGAAACGCGAACATGCAGACCTGGGCACCCAGGGCCCGTCCCAGCACGAGGAAGACGGCGGCAACGGTCACGCAGCCCACCGCGAGGCCGACCACCTGAGACTGCGGCCCGCTCGCGGCGAACGCCCCCGCCGCCGTCGCGACCCCCGCCGCCAGCACCGGCCTGCTCAACTCGGACAGCACCTGCCGGGTACGGATCGGGACCCCGCGCGAGCTGTCGTACAGCACGGCCGGCCCATGCGGTGCCATGGGCGAAGCCGGGACGGCGAGCGTGCCCGGCCCTTCGGGCGTTCGCGCGCCCCGGCCTGTGCCGCCTGCCGGTCCCTTCGACCTGCGCGGAGGGCCGAGGAGCAGCAATGCGGCGGTGACGGTGATGCCGACGGCGTTGGCGGCGGCGATCCCCGACACGCCCCAGGAGTTCACCGTCGCCTCCCCGACCCAGAAGGTCGCGCCCACGCCGGCCGCCATCGCGCCGGTCGGATACCAGGTGGGCCGCCCCGCCGAGAAGTACGAGCGGATCAGGACCCCGACCAGGGTCTGGCCGAGCAGCCCGAGGGCGTACACGCGCATGGCGCCCGCCGTCACCACCGTGTCCTGTGCGGTGAAAGCGCCCCGCTGGAAGAGGATCGCGATGATCTGCGGGGCGCAGGCGACCACCGCGGCCACGCCGACGAGCACCAGGCAGGAAGCCAGCACCAGGTCCCGCTCGACGCGGGCGCGGGCCCGTTCGGTGTCGCCGTCGGCGAGCGCCTGCGCCACCACCGGGAAGGTGACGGTGCACAGCATCAGCGAGAGCGTCATCGGGATCTGGGCCACCTTCTGCGCGTAGTTGAGGTGCGAGATGGCCCCGGAGGGAAGGGGGGAGGCGAGGAAGCGTTCGATCAGGACCTGGGACTGGCGGCACAGGGCGAAGAGGAGAACCGTACTGATCAGGGCGAGGTTCTTCGGGGGTGCCTCGGCCCCGGCTCCGTCGGCCGCGGACGGGTGACTCCTCAGATGCCGCCGCAGGGAAGGTAGTTGGGCGGCCACCATCAGGCAGCCGCCCACCGCCACTCCGGCTGCCGCCGATCGCACGCCCCAGCGCTCGCCGAGCAGGAACATCGCGGCGATGATGCCGACGTTGTAGGCCACGTAGATCGTGGCGGGCGCCAGGTAGCGGCGGTGCGCCCGCAGGGCCGCGCTGCAGTACCCGGCGAGCCCGAAGCTCAGCACGCACGTCGCCGTCAGCCGGGTGCAGTCCGTGGCGAGGCGGGGGTCCGCCAGGCCGGGAGCCAGAGCGTCGACCAGGTAAGGGGCCGCGCCGATGACGAGCACGGACACGGCGACGAAGCCGAGGGACAGACGGGGCAGGGTGCTGGCGACCAGGGAGCGGACCGGGTCGCCGGAGGCCCCCTGGGCACGCTGGACCAGGGCGAAGCTGAACGCCGGGATCAGCGCGATGGCCAGCCCGTCCTCGATGAGCAGCGTGGAGGCGAACTCCGGTACGGTCCACGCGACCAGAAAGGCGTCGGTCTCGCTGCCCGCCCCGAAGAGCCGGGCCAGCGTCTGGTCCCGCACCAGGCCGAGCAGCGCCCCGGCGACCGACAGCGACGCCGTGATCAGGGTGGCCTTGGCGAGGAACTTCCCGGTGACCGCGGTCGTTCCGGTGCTGTCCACGGCCTGCGCGGCGGCCCGCGCCGCGGGTACGGCCGTCCCGTCGGTCCCGCGACCGGGAGACCGCGTGGTCCGCGGCGGCGTCACGGTCATCGCGCCATGGCTTTCTCCGAGCTCCTGATCACCGGAACCGTCGTCGCGGCCTCCGCCTCGGCGCTCCCGGCCAGCGCCCACCACGCCACCAGCCCGAAGCACACGGCGGACAGCACGGTGGAGGGGCCGCCGATGTCGCCGTACACGAAGTCGGTCAGCTGCCAGACCAGCAGCCCGCAGGCGACGAGCCCGCAGTCGAGGCCGTGCGCCCCCGGCCTGCGGGCCCGCATCACGGCCCGTACCCCGCACACCAGCAGGGCCAGCCAGCTTCCGGCGAGGCCCAGCAACCCGATCAGGCCCTGCTCGCTGAGCACCAGCAAGTACATGTTGTGCGGCGACAGCAGCGGCTGCCTGCGGTACGCGGACCCCGCGCCCTCCGTGTCGCTGCCCGACGACAGCGCCAGCGAGGCGTATCCGTCCCGGTGTTCGGGGAAGCCCTTCAACCCGACGCCGGTCAGCGGGTGGTCGAGCCACATGTCGGTCGCGGCCGCCCACATCGTGTAACGGTCGACGACGGACTGGTCGGGGGCGTCGGTGACCTGTCGGATGCTGTCGATCCGGTCCTGCAGCATCGCCGAGCCGACACCGAGGCCTCCCACCAGGACCACGCCCGCCGCGACCACTGCCGCGGCCACCTTCAGCGCGCGCCGCAGCCCGGCCAGTGCCAGCTGCAGCGTGCAGGTCACGGCCGTCGCGATCCACGCACCCCGGCTGAAGGACAGCGCGAGCGGCGCCAGCAGCGCCAGCGCGCACAGGACGGCGACTGCCCGCTGCCGTACCGATGTCCGCCCCAGCGCGAGACCCAGCGCGCACACCAGGCCGAGGGCGACCACCGTTGCCATGCCCATCACGTCCTGCGGCCCGAACGTGCCGACCGCCCGGATCGGCTCGCCCTGATACGAGGCGCCGTTCCGGGTGATGTGCTGATGCACCCCCAAGGCTCCCTGCACGACCGCGAGCCCCACGAACGCCCAGGTCAGCAACCGGAAGTCGACCTGGTCGCGGATCAGCAGCAGGACCGCCGCCGGCACGAGCACGAAGATCTGCAGATACCGGCCCATTCCGGCGATCCCGGCCCCGGGCGCGTACGCCCCCGTGGCCGCGAGGGCCAGCCCGATCACCGGCAGACCCAGTACCACGGCGGCTGTGCGCGACAAGGCTCGCCGCCGGTCCCGTACCAGACGGATCACGCAGTACAGCACTACGAGTCCGGACGCCGCGTCGGCGGGACCCGGCCCGGCGTCACCGCTCGGAGGCAGCGGCAGCGCCAGCAGGACGAGTACGGCCACCACGGGCAGGACCGGCGTCAGGAGAGTGCCCCGGCGCGCGAGCGGTGTCAGTGCGAGGCTCACGCTTCAGCTCCCCGTCGGACGAACGAGCGTGGCCGCGGTGCGCAGCAGGATGCACACGTCCTGCCACAGCGACCAGTTGTCGATGTACACGTTGTCGAAGCGGCAGCGGTCCTCGATGGACGTGTCGCCGCGCAGTCCGTGGATCTGGGCGAGGCCGGTGATGCCGGTCCGCAGGCGGTGACGGTCCGCGTAGCCGGGGTGGGTGCGGCTGAACTGTGCGACGAAGTACGGGCGTTCGGGCCGCGGTCCGACCAGGCTCATGTCGCCCCGGAGCACGTTCCACAGCTGGAGCAGCTCGTCGAGCGAGGTGCGCCGCAGCATGCGGCAGAACCCGCGCATCTCGCGTTCGTTCGCCACGCTCCACCGGGTTGCCGCCTCGTGCCCGTCGACCGGGCGGTGAGTGCGGAACTTCAGCAGGGTGAAGGGTTTTCCGCCCTTGCCGATGCGCTCCTGCCGGAACACCACGCCCGGCCCGTCGCTGATCCGCAGCGCCACCGCGCAGACCAGCAGCAGAGGACTGACCAGCAGCAGCAGCGTCCCCGACACCAGGACGTCGAGCGTCCGCTTGCCCGCGCCGCGGTGCAGCGCCGCGGACATCTCCAGGCGCCGGCAGGCGAACCCGGCCAGCCGCTCCTGCGTTGCATACGACGGGGAGTCCGCGTCGACCTCCCACACCACGCAGCCCCACTCGGCCAGCGCGCGCAGCAGCGGTCCCTGCTGGGCCCGCACCGAGGGGTGCACGGCGAGTACCGCGCGCACGCCGTTCTGCACGACCGCCCGCTCTACCTCCTCACCGGTCGTCAGCACCGGCAGGCCCTCGGCGCCGTCCTGCCGTTCGGCCACGATCCCCACCGGCCGCACCCCGCACCGCGGATGCCGCAGCACGGCGGCGGCCACGCGCTGCGCGGACGCCGCCGGCCCGATGACGAGTGCGGTGTGCGGGTGGCGCAGCAGCGCCGCGCGCCGTCTCGCGTGCACGGTGCCGCGCAGTGCGCAGCTCGCCGCCGTGTGCACGGCGAAGCCCACCAGCAGAGCGCCGGCGGTCAGCGCGTGATCCGGCCGGTACGCCGCCACGAGCGCCGCGAGCGTCAGCCAGGCCACCGCGGTCCGGCCACAGACGGCGGGCAGTTCGTCCAGGACCCCCGGCACCGACGGGCGCCCGCGACGCGGACGCAGCAACAGTGACACGGCCACCAGCAGGGCCGACGACAGCGGACGGAACTGAGTCCCGGCCAGTGTCATGACACCCAGCAGGGCGGCCGTGCCATCCGCGACAAGCAGGGGCATCGGCGAGGACGGCCGCGCGGGCGGTCTGCGGGCGGTGAACCTCGGCCCCGGGGCGGTGCCGCGGGGCGGCACGACCGAGACGGGCGAGAATCCGTGGTCCCGGGTCTGTGTGCCGGGGGAGGAAAGGGCGCTTTCCGCGGTCACGGGTGGATCGACTCCCTATGCTCTGGGGGCGCGACGCGTGGCGCGAGCCGCAGGCTGATCAGGTCGCGATAGACGTCCGCGACCGCCTCGGCGGTGTGCCGCACGTCGTGCGAGGACAGGACGTGCCGGCGCCCCTGGTGGCCGAGCGACTCGCGCAGCGGCGGGTCGAGCAGCAGTTCGGTGACGGCCCTGGCCAGTACCACCGGGTTCTCGGGCGGGACCAGGCAGCGAGCGGCGAGGGCGGGGGGCAGACTCTCGCGGGCACCGTCGACGTCGGTGACCACGACAGGCCGCCCGCAGGCCATTGCCTCCAGCGGGGCCAGCGCCATGCCCTCCCAACGGGACGGCAGAACGACGAGATCGGCGGCCTGGTACCAGGGGACGGCGTCGGCGACGGCTCCGACGAACAGCACGGACCCTGGCGCGTGCGCCCGCAGCGGGTTGCGGTCCGGCCCGTCGCCGACCAGGACGAGACGCGCGCCGGGCACCCTGCGGGCGACGGCACTCCACGCCGCCAGCAAGACGTCCTGCCCCTTCTGCCGGCACAGCCGCCCTACGCAGACGACCAGCGGCGCGCCGGGATCGACCTTGCGCAACGGGCTCAGTCCGGCCCGTACGGCGCCCGCCGGGGCGGGGTGGAAGCGCTGCGGGTCGACGCCGTTGGGGATGACACTCCATCGCCCACTGATCCCGGCGCGCACGCCGGTCGTGCGCTCCGCCTCGCTCACGCACACGATGCGGGAGGCCCAACGCGCCCCCCAGCGCTCCCACGCCAGCGCGAGCGCCGAGGTGGCCCCGCCGACGGCCTCGAACGACCAGGCGTGAGGCTGAAAGACGGTGGGGATGCGTCCCCGCACGGCGAGCCGCCCGGCGAGCCCGGCCTTCGCGCTGTGCGCGTGCAGGAGATGGGGACGCACTTCATCGATCACCCGCACGAGGTGCCGTACCTCCCGCACGAGAGAGGGACCCGGTGACCGCGTCGCGTTCCAGTGCCGTACGTCCGCGCCCAGCGGCCGGAGCCGGGTGGCGAGCTCGCCGTCGGGGCAGACCACCGTGACGGCCAGACCGGCCGCGAGTTGCGCGCGCGCCAGGTCCGTCACGACGCGGGCGGCCCCGCCCTCCACGGGCTGGGTGAGGTGAAGGACCCGCGGTTGAAGGGCGGACGGTGACGGATGCATGTGCGATGCCCTCAACTCACCCTGGCACTCGGGACGGGAGGGAGCGGGCCTCACTGCTGTGCGTCGACGGCGACGAAGAAAACGCCGGACCAAACCGTGTCCCGCTGTGAGATGAACCGGAAGGCCAACCGGTCACCGCCGTGCCGCAGACCTGTCCTGAGGTCGAACACATCGGAGTCGTAGCCCAGGGTGTCGGCGTACGCGGGCACGCGCTGCGACTGGGCCTTCCCGGGCTCCGTGATGGTGGAGTTCGCGACGTCGTCGCGGGGGTTGCCAGGGCTGGTGAGGGCGGTGCGGTGGATCGCATGGCCACGTGCGCGGCTGGTCGTGAGGGTGAGGGCGTCACCGGTTGCGCCGCGGTCGCCGTCGTATGTCACCAGCCCCGCACGGCCGCCCGCGCCCGCGGGGATGCGCAGCCCGCGCAGCCCGATCTCCTGCCCCGCGCCGGACTTCAGCCCATCAAAGCCGTCCCACACGGCGAGGTGCCGCAGCGGCTGCGCCGGGTTCTCGTACGCCACCACCAGCGTCCAGCCACCCCACGCGCCGGCCACCGACCTGCCTTTCGCCACGTTGATCTGGGCCACGGTGTACAGCCCCGATCCGCTGTCCCGAACCAGCCTCGTGACGTTCGCCGAGGCCTGGAAGGCGTCCGCGCCGTGCGCCACCCGGTGGCCGATGACGGTGTCCGCGAGGACCTCGCGGTACTCCCCGCCCGGTTCGGCGATCAGCACCCGCCCGTTGTCCTTGGGCGGCTTCTGCTCGCCGACACGCAGGTTGCCGCCCCAGTACAGCCGGGCGTAGCTGACCCTTGAGCCCTTGGGCAGGCGCACCTGGGCGCGGGAGGAGTTGTAGGTGTTCGGGTCCTTGTCGACATCGACGTAGGTCATGTCGACGTCGCCGTTCCGTGCGGTGCTCCCCGCCCGCGCGGTCGGGCAGGAACGTGGCGCCGACAGCAGGGATCTGCGGACCGCCTTCGGCACACGGCAGGTGATGGAGACGTTGGCCGCGCGGACGATGCCGCCGTGCTGGAGCGCGTGGTACCGCTGGGCGAATGCGAGACGGCCCGCCTCCGGCTGTGGCGGCGCGGCAGACGCGACCGCCAGGGCAGCGGCGGGAGCCCAGATGCCGGCGAGGGCGAGGGCGCCCACTGTCGCGCGGCGCACCAGAGGGGCTAGGGAATTGCGCATGACCGGCGTTGCCCTTTCGGGAGGTTGCGGTGTCAGAGGGGGCGGCACAAAGGCGAGGTGCGCGCGGAAGGGGCGCGTCGAGCGGTGCGCGCCACTCTAGCCGCTATCGGGGCTAATCATTTCAAACCTGGCAAGCATGTCGGATAGGGGAAGTCCGATTTTTTCCGAAATCGACAGGCAGGTGGCGCGCGGCAGCGGCGGGAATGTCGCCGAGTGTTGGCCTGATGCTGCGTATCCCGCCGTCAGATCCGTCCCGGCCGCCGACACGGGGGGCCGCGCCGGTCTCGCTCGCTCGACCGGCAGCGAGTTCGAGGCCGCCGACCTCTCTTGTCGGCGGCCGGCCCGTCGCAGCTGCCCGCGGCCGCCTGTCGTACGGCAGTTGCGGCCGACGGCGCCGGTCCGGTCCGCGGCCGCTCTGCCCGCGCTGAGCTCATTCCAACTTCAGGCGACAGCCGATCGGCGCTGTGTCACGAGCGTCCGGCAGTCCCTGGATATGACGTTCTTGGCGGTGGCCGAGGGTGATGTGGGCGATTGACAGTAGCGATCCGTGCCCGGTGGTCCGAGGTTGCGATCGACCTTCAGGCGACAGCCGATCGGCGCTGTGTCACGAGCGTCTGGCAGTCCCTGGATATGACGTTCTTGGCGGTGGCCGAGGGTGATGTGGGCGATTGACAGTAGCGATCGGTGCCCGGTGGTCCGAGGTTGCGATCGACTCGATGCACCGCAGTGAAGTGCGCAGCCCCATGTGGCAGTTCGAGACGGAGAACGGCCCAGGTGAGGCGTACCTGCACGAGGACGGCGCATGCCAGTAGGCTTTCCCATCGGCCGCGGTAAGGGAGACGGACGGTGCCGCCTGCGTGCTGGTGGCCCATGTCTGCCCAGCAAGTGATGCCGGCCTGGGCGAGTGCATCGATGACCCCGCGCTCAGGCGCGGCACGGACGTCGTGGACGGCGCCGGTCAAGGCTGGTGAAGCCCACTTCAGAGGCCCCTGAGAATCGGCTATGACCTGCACGTTTATGCCGTCCTTCTGGTGTTTGCGTACGCCTTCGCCGACGCCGCTCGTACGGCTTCGGTGAGGGTGGGGGCGAGGGCGGCCAAGAGGTTGACGGCTTGGCGCTGGACCGGTAGGCGGTGGTGGTGCCGACCCCGAATCCGGCCGCGAGTTGGGCGCAGGGCTGCCCGTTGCGCAGGTGGGCCAGGACGAGCGGGGTTTCTGTCGGCGTGCGTTCAGGCGGCGCCATCGGGTTCCGTGGCCGAAAACCCATCTACCAGGGGCTTCAGCTGTTTGTCAGCCCAACTAGCCAGCTTTCACGAAAGGTTGGAAGGAGCTCGTCGCCGAGGCTCCCGCCGCCGCGGGGCAAAGAACCCTTTCCATCCTTTCTCGTCCCGCGTCCCCGACTTTCAGAGTCATGTCCTTCAAAGATCTCATATGAGGACTCGGCAATCTTCCGTGCGTAGGGTTTCCGAACCGTTCGGCGCTCGTTGTGCACGGCGTCAGAAATTCTCTCCGGCTACACACGTTGCCGAAGAAAGGAACACGATGAAGTCTCTGAAGGCTGCCGCTGTCCTTACCGGGTCTCTGGTCCTCGCCGGTGCCGCCGCGCCAGCGTTCGCCCTCAGCGGTGCCGACGTGGCGCAAGAGAGCCTCAACGACGCAGTGACCGTCATCGACCACGGCCCGGTCCAGGTGGAGCCGCTCCAGTCGTCGGACGCACTCGACGTGAAGAAGAAGAAGGAGTCGCTGCTCAAGGCGGTGAATCGCTCGACCACCGCTCTGAACAAGGGCACCCCGCTGGTGGGCGGACTGCCGTTGCACGGCTGACAATTACCCCGGACGAGATGCCCGCCACGTTCTGGTTCCAGCTGCCGGCATCGCCCCCGGGGTGCTTCGAAGAGGGCCGATTCCGCGCCATGCGGTGTCGGCTCTCTGCGTTGTCGGAGGTCTCCGTCGATCGTCGTACCACCGCCGCATTCGGGCGCATCGCCGCCGACGGCAACAGTGTGGGCCGCGCACTGTCAAAATACCGGCGCGGGGAATTCCGGCGGCGCTCAGGGGGCCATGGAATGTGGTACACCGGGAACCGAGGCGATCACGGATTCGGTTTTCCAGCCATCACTGCCCGTCTCGTCCGCCGCAGCGCAACCCGCCTTGCTGTGAACCCCTCGTTCGTGTGGTCATGTCGACGCAGGTAGTCCGTTCGGGTGAGAGTACGCCCGAGTGCGTTCCGGCACGTCTGTAGGGTGCCGCGGTGACCGCAATCATCAGAGAAACGCACCCTTTACGAGCCCACGACCCGGGCGCGCCCGCCCTCCCGGCATCGGGCGGTGAAGCTCTCGACGGTGACGTGGCCTACCTCCTCGGCCCCTCCCGCAAGGACGACTGCGAAGATTCGAAGCCCACGTCGGGCGCTGGCGAGAAGCTGTTGAGCGACAAGGTCCCGCAGGTCGGCGACGCCTTCGGCGACGGCGCGCAACCACCCTGCGCGCCAGGGCCGGCGGGCAGCCGTCGAGGGCCGGTCCGGAGGAAGCCGTGACCGGATCGGTGAACAACGCGGACGGATCCGCGAGTTCCGCGGCCCACGCCACGAGGTCCGCCGCCGGCTCCCCGGCACTCGCGGTCGACGCCTTGCCACCGGCTGCGGCCCCCTGCCCGTCGCCCGTCGTCAGGTTCGCGCAGTCGACCAGGCGGAGGCTGGTGCTGCGGGGGCTGGTCGCGTCGGCGGCCGGGGTGGCGCTCGCGCCGGTCCTGGCGGCGTTGGGCTCCCCGGAGCAGGCGCGGTTCGGCGAGACTTACCGCGGACGGCGCATCGTCGGCGTCAGACACGACGCCGGGCAGCAGGGAGACGACGTCTCGGGCGCATGGCACGTCACCGTGGACGGCCGGCCACTGCACCTGATGCGTCGCGTGGACGGCAGTTGGATGACCATGATCGACCACTACCAGTCGTATCCGACACCGTTGGCCGCGGCGCGCGCGGCCGTGGACGAACTCGGCTCCACCGCACGGTTGGCCGCGGCGGACGGATGCGGCAGCCGCATGCACGACAGCGGGACGCCGAGTGGCGGCCAGGGAGCCCAGGGGGATCATCACCATGGTGTACACGCGTAAGGACGTCAGCACGCTCACCCGTTCAGAGCGGCGCCGGTTCGTCGACGCGCTCATCCAGGTCAAACTCCGCGGCGAGTACGACGAGTTCGTGCGCATGCACATCCAGTACTACGTTCCCGACGGCGAGAGCGGCCTGCGCGTGGCCCACATGGCACCCTCCTTCCTGCCGTGGCACCGCAGGTTGCTGCTGGAGTTGGAGGGGGCGCTGCGCCGCGTGGACGACTCGGTGACCCTGCCGTACTGGGACTGGACGCGTCACCGCAGCCCGACGGCCGTACCGTGGACCGAGGACCTGCTCGGCGGCACCGGGCGGGGTTCCGACCGGCAGGTCATGACCGGCCCCTTCGCCCACCAGCACGGCCAGTGGACCATCAAGGAGGGGGTCACAGACGCCGAGTTCCTGATGCGTGACCTCGGCCGCCCCTTGAACCCCATCGCCCTGCCCACGGCCACGGATCTGAAGTCAGCCCTCGCGGATCCGGTCTACGACACGGCCCCTTGGAACTCCACATCCGCCAAAGGGTTCCGCAACAAGTTGGAGGGCTGGGGACAGGGACACGGCGCGGTGTCGTGGCGCAACCACAACCGGGTCCACCGATGGGTCGGGGGCCACATGACGACCGGCGCCTCCGTCAACGACCCGGTCTTCTGGATGCACCATGCCTTCGTCGACCTCGTGTGGTCCCGCTGGCAGTCGCGGCATCGGAACGCCCGCTATCTTCCCGCGAAGCCGCCCGGCCCAGGAGACGCCCAGCGCGGCCGGATCGTGGCGCGGAGAGAGAAGATGCCGCCGTGGGATGTGACACCGGAGGAACTGGAGGGCCACAGCACCATCTACCGGTACCAGTAGCGACAGTGGCGACGTATCGGCGCGTGTCCGTCCCCTCGTAGCGTGAAGGCTGTGACTGCCGGGGAAGTCAGGACATGGCAGAGCAGCACCGGAAGTTCGAGCCGGAGTTCCGTGAGGGTGCGGTCCGGATCACCACGGCGCCAAGTCGTAGCCAGGGCCCCGCGGAGCCCCGTACGCGGGAGCACACAGCTCGCCGACGTCGTGCGGATCGATACGGCAGCGCCGCGGCGGTCGCTCAGGCGCGGTGCTACCGGTCAGGCAGGATCTCGGGCCGCGTCACCGGCACGATGGTGGTCAATTCGTCGAGACCCTTGAAGTCGTCGGGGGTGGTGGTGAAGAGCGGCAGTTCCTCGGCGGTCCCTATGGCGGCGATCATCAGGTCGGCCGCACGACGACGGGGCTTGCGGCCCACGGAGACGACGGCGGCGCAGATTCTGCCGAAGAGACGGGCCGCCTCCACGTCGAAGGGGATGGGGTCGAATGCGTTTTCGGCGCGCTGCAGGACGTCCATGCGGCGGGCCCGTTCGGCGTGTTCGTCGTAGTCACTCTGCTCGCCGCCACGTACCTGGTGGGGCTCGCGGAGAGCTCCGCGAGGGTGATGGCGCTGATGGCCATCTCGGCAGGCAGCTCGTCGGGGTCGATCCACTTGCGCAAGATCATGATGTTGGTGTCGAGCAGGCCTTGCTTGTGCTCAACGGGCATACGGTCGTCCAACTCCTGCTCGACGGCGGCGTCCTGGTCGTCGCGGAAGGCGTCCAGCGAGATGGCAGGGGCGGTGCCTGACATGGCTGCGAACTCCGCACGGGGAACGAAGCGGCGACGGCGGCGGAGCGGGATCAACTCGCCGACACGGTGCCCGTCGCGGGTGGCGGTGAACGCCCGCCCTCCCTGGACGGAGGCCATGGTCTCTTTGGAACGGGTGCCCTGATCGCGCTGAGTGATCTCCGGCTGCGCCGTCTTGCTGTCCGCGACGGCGAAGGTGTGCGTCCGCGCCCACGATCGGGACGGGTGAAAGCCCTTGCTGTCAGAGCGGCGTGCGCGCGGACGTGAAAAGCCCCTCACGCGTTTCCGCTGGTGAGAGGCAGTGTGCGCCCCCGGCAGGACTCGAACCTGCGGCCAAGCGCTTAGAAGGCGCCTGCTCTATCCACTGAGCTACGGGGGCCGGGTGTGGTGGCCTCTGTCTTGGGTGCCCGGGTGTGGGCCGTTCCGTGACGTTGCCGGGGACAAGGATAGGGCTCCTGCGACCTTGTCCCTGTTGCTTCGCCTCCGTGGCTCGATGTGGAGGTTCAGTGAAGCGGTCCTGATAATCGCAGGCAGGTACGAATAGTGCATCGCTTTTGGCGCCTCACACACCGGGTGTTGTGCACTCGTTATGCCTGGACTGTGCCTGCGTCCCAGTCATCCCTTCCATCCCTTGTGTCCGGTCGGCGCGCAGAAGTGCTCATATGCTTCAGAATTCCCCTAAAATTGGGCATTCTTCACATGTGGTGACCTTGGACGTACGGCCTCAGCTGCTCGACGCACTCTCCGCCCTGCGCGACCGTGTCGCCGCCGCACGCTTCCCGCTGCCCCTGGCGGGGGCCCCACGCGCGCGTGCCAACCGCGACGAACTGCTCGCCCAGCTCGACGACTATCTGGTGCCCCGGTTGAGGGACCCCGAAGCGCCGTTGCTGGCCGTGGTGGGCGGTTCCACCGGGGCCGGCAAGTCGACTCTCGTCAACTCCCTTGTGGGACGGCGGGTGAGCGAGGCGGGCGTGCTGCGGCCGACTACCCGGACACCGGTGCTGGTCTGCCATCCGGAGGACCATCACTGGTTCAGCGGAATGCGCGTACTGCCCGACCTCACCCGCGTGTGGGTGCCCCACCAGGAACCGGGGGACGACCTCCTGCTGCCCGGCGAGAACCCCGCGCGCGTGCTGCGCATCGAGACCGCCGACACCCTCCCGCCGGGCATCGCGCTCCTCGACGCACCCGACGTCGACTCCCTGGTCGCCGACAACCGCGTCCTCGCCGCCGAGCTGATCTGCGCCGCCGACATCTGGATCATGGTGACCACGGCCGCCCGCTACGCCGACGCCGTCCCCTGGCATCTCCTGCGCACCGCCAAGGAGTACGACGCCACGCTCGTCACCGTCCTCGACCGGGTGCCGCACCAGGTCGTCTCCGAGGTCTCGCGGCAGTACGCGGCCCTGCTCACCAAGGCGGGCCTCGGCGAGGTGCCCCGGTTCACGGTGCCGGAGCTGCCCGAGTCGGCCTGGGGCGGCGGCCTGCTGCCCGCCACCGCCGTGGCATCACTGCGGACCTGGCTCGTCCACCAGGTGCAGGACGCCGCGGCCCGGCAGCACACCGTCGCCCGTACGGCCCACGGTGTCCTCGCCTCCCTGAAGTCGCGGATGCCCGAGCTGGCCGGCGCCGCGGCCGCCCAGTACGCGGCCGCGCTGCGGCTCACCACCGCCGTCGAGGGGGCGTACGACAGCGAGTACGCGCGTGTGCGGGGGCGGCTCCAGGCCGGTGCCGTGCTCGCCGGTGACGCCCTCAAGCGCTGGCGGGCCTTCCCCCTCGACTGCACCGCCGCGGAGCTCCTGGACGCCCTGGTGGAGAGCCTTGGCGCCCTCCTTCTCTGCGCGGTCACCGCTGCAGACGAGCGTGTCGACGAGGCGTGGCGGCGCGAACCGGCCGCGGCCGCACCGGAACTGACGGACCGCGACCCGACCCAGGAGAGCGTCGAGCACCGGATCGGGATGGCCGTACGACGCTGGCGGCGCGAGCTGGAGGAGTACGCCGAGGAGGAGGTCCGCGACCTCGACCGGGGTGTCGCGCCCGACCCGGAGACGGTCGCCGCGCTCGTCGCCACCGCGCTGCTCGGCGGACGCCGGGCACGGGTCGCGGGCGAGGGGCTCGCCGAGCGGATCGGCGCCCACGGGGCCCTGCGGCTGCGCGACCGGGGCGGACGGCTGCTCGCCGAGCACCTCGACCGGGTCGTGCACACCGAACGCGAGCGCCGGCTCGCCCCGCTCGACGCACTCGACGTACACCCGGAGCCCCAGGCCGAACTCATCGCCGCGCTGTCCGTACTGCAGAAGGAGAGGTGACCGATGACCGCCGTCACGGATCAGGACCACACGGAGCAGGCGGGGGACGCCGGATCGGAGAACGGGGAGGGGCCGGTCGAGGAATTGGCGTCGGGCGGCGAGGTGGACTCGGGCGGGAAGGACGAGCACGCGCGCGTGGAGAGTGCGGAAGGCGGTGACGGGCGGGCGGACCGCGGACGCGCGCGGAGGGACGCGGGCTCCCGTCCCGCGCGGGCGGATGCGCGTCCGGGGCACACGCGCGAGGAAGCCGGTCGCGCGCGCGGAGAGGCTGTGGAAGCCTCCGGAGGGTCGGCCGACGCCGCGGGTGCCTGGGACGACGGGCTCATCGCGCGCCGGGTCACCGCCGAGACCGAGCAGGCCGCCGCCGTCGAGGTCCGCGGGCCCAACGTCCCGCCCGCCGCCCCGCTCACGTACGACGGCCCCCTGCACTCCCGGCTGGACGCGTTGCGCGAGCTGGTCGGGCTGTCGCGGGCCCGGCTCGACAGCCGGACGCTCGCCGAGGCCGGCCAGGTCCTGGACGAGGCGGCCGCCCGGCGCAGGCTCTCCGGGCACCACACCGTCGTCGCCATCGCCGGCGCGACGGGCAGCGGCAAGTCGCAGCTGTTCAACGCGCTCGCCGGAGTGGCCATCTCGGAGACCGGTGTACGCCGGCCCACCACGGCCGCGCCGATCGCGTGCAGTTGGAGCGACGGTTCGGCCAGTCTCATCGAGCGGCTCGGCATCCCGCCCCGGCTGCGGCGCCGCCCGCTGCAGAGCGCCGAGTCCGAGGCGCAGTTGCGCGGGCTCGTCCTGGTCGACCTGCCGGACCACGACTCGGCCGCCGTCCAGCACCGCGAGCACGTGGACCGCATTCTGGCGCTCGTCGACGCCGTGATCTGGGTCGTCGACCCCGAGAAGTACGCCGACGCGATCCTGCACGAGCGCTATCTGCGCCCCATGGCGGGCCACGCGGAGGTCATGTTCGTCGTCCTCAACCAGATCGACCGGCTGCCCGGGGAGGCCGCCGAGCAGGTCCTCGACGATCTACGACGACTGCTGGACGAGGACGGGATCGCCCTCGGGGAGTACGGCGAACCCGGCGCGACCGTGCTCGCGCTCTCGGCGCTCACCGGGGACGGTGTCGGCGAACTACGGGAGTCGCTCGGTCAGTTCGTGGCGGAACGCGGGGCTCCCGCGCGGCGGATCGCGGCCGACGTGGACGCGGCTGCCTGGCGTTTGCGGCCCGTCTACTCGACGGGCCGGCGCACCGGGCTGAGCGAGGAGGCGCGCGACGACTTCGCCGCCCGGCTCGCGGACGCGGTCGGCGCCACCGCGGCGGGCGAGGCGGCCGAACGCGCCTGGCTGCGCAACGCCAACCGCGCGTGCGGGACGCCCTGGCTGCGGCTGTGGCGCTGGTACCAGGACAGGCGCGAACCTCCCACAGGGCGGCTGCCGTTGCGCGCCCACCCTGACGAAGAGGCGACCGCCCGCCAGCGTGTCGAGCAGGCCGTACGGACGCTCGCCGACCGGGCCTCGGCGGGACTGCCCGCGCCGTGGGCGCAGGCGGTGCGCGAGGCGGCCGTACGCGGCTCCCAGGGGCTGCCCGAGGCGCTGGACGCGCTGACGGCCCGGGCCGGGCTGCCACCGGGCCGTCCGCCGACCCCGGGCTGGTGGCCGGTGGCCGTGCTGGCACAGGCGTCCATGACGCTCCTTCAAATCGTCGGCGGCCTCTGGCTGGTGGGCCAGATCGTCGGGGTCATGGCGCCGAACCTGGGCGTGCCGGTGCTGTTGATGGTGGCCGGCATCATCGGCGGCCCGCTCGTCGAGTGGAGCTGCCGGATGGCGGCGCGGGGGCCCGCCCGGCGGTACGGCGTGGAGGCGGAACGGCGGCTGCGGGAGGCGGCGTCCGGGTGCGGGCGGGCGCGGGTGCTGGACCCGGTGGCGGCGGAGCTGCTGCGCTACCGGGAGGTCCGGGAGCAGTACGGCAGGGTCGTCGGGGTGGGGTGAGGGGCGGTCCGGTGGGCCGGGTCCCTCGTTCGGGTGGCGGAGTTTTCCACAACCCGGGGACCGTCCACAGCGCGCAGCGGGCTCGGCCCGACGGAGGCAGTCTGGCTTCGCGGCGATCGCGGTGACGCGGTCTTCACGCAGACAGCAGCAGCCGTACGGGACGGGCCCGTACGCATGTCCGGGAGGGGTTTCCAGCGATGAACGAGACCATGATCTGCGCGGTGGGCAACGTGGCGACACAGCCGGTGTACCGGGAGCTGGCGACGGGGGCGTCGGTGCGGTTCCGGCTGGCGGCGACAGCGCGCTATCTGGACCGCGAGAAGAACGAGTGGACGGACGGGCACACCAACTTCTTCACGGTGTGGGCCAATCGCCAGCTCGCCACGAACGTGGCGGGGTCGATCAACGTGGGTGATCCCGTGGTCGTCCACGGCCGGTTGAAGGTGCGTTCGGAGGTGCGCGAGGGGCAGCCGGCCTGGACCTCGGCCGACATCGACGCGGTGGCGATCGGCCACGACCTCGCGCGCGGCACCTCGGCCTTCCGGCGCACACAGCGGCCGGAGAACGCCGCCGTGGGTTCGTCCGCACAGCCTGAGCCCGCCTGGGAGACACCGCCGGGCGAGTCCGCGGACCGACAGGAGGCCGTCGCGGTGACGTGACGTCAGCCGAAGGCGCGGCGGCTCTGACCGAAGTGCGGCTTATCGGCGAATGCATTCCGGATGTCTCCGGTCGATTTGTCGATAAGCCATGCGGGTGAAAGGTCTTGGCGATAACGATTCCGAGTCGGATCGATCTTCCGACCGCATCCTCGGGAAGAGGGGGGCGGCCGCGTCCCTAGGATGCCGAACACAGCTCCCGAGGTTACTGATTCTGCTGGTGGGACCGCCACCCCGCTCGTCAACGGGTCCTGTTCGAAGGGGAATTCCGTGTTTTCTGCGTTCTCTGCGCTGTCCGTGCGCGGACGGGGGGCGGCTCGCCTCGCGGCCGTCACGTTCGTCTCCGGCCTGCTCGCCGCGGGTGCGACGGTGGCTGTCGCCGGCACGGCGTCGGCGGACGAGGCGGCGCAGAACCAGAGAGGGGCGACCGCCACCATAGGAGGTCTGAAGACCTACGGTGACGCGGTGATACACGACACCGACGGCGATCTCCAGGTGCCGGCCGGGCTGTTCGAGATGTCCGTCGAGGGCGGCGGCACCCTCCAGACGTACTGCGTCGATCTCTACAACCCCACGCAGAAGGACGCCAAGTACCACGAGACCGACTGGAGCGGCACCTCGCTGGGAGCCAACAAGAGTGCGGGCAAGATCCGTTGGATCCTGGAGAACTCCTATCCCCAGGTCAACGATCTCGCGGCGCTCGCCGCCAAGGCCGGGATCACCGCGGGGCTGACCGAGCAGGACGCGGCGGCCGGTACCCAGGTGGCGATCTGGCGCTACTCGGACGCCGCGGACGTGGATGCCGCCGACCCGCAGGCCGAGAAGCTCGCGGACTACCTGGAGAAGAGCGCCCGTGACATCGCGGAGCCGGCGGCGTCACTGACGCTCGACCCGCCCGCGGTCTCCGGCCACCCGGGCGAACTGCTCGGCCCGGTGACGGTGCACACCAACGCGGCCGGCGCCACGGTCACCCCGCCCGCGGACGCGGCCACGACCGGAGTGCGCATCGTCGGCAAGGACGGCAGACCGGTGACCTCGGTGAGCAACGGCAGCGAGCTCTACTTCGACGTCCCCGAGGACGCGGCGGCGGGCTCGGCCGACCTCACCGTGCAGGCCTCGACCACCGTGCCGGTCGGGCGTGCGTTCGCCTCCGAGAGCCGGAGCCAGACCCAGATCCTCGCCGGCTCCAGCGAGTCGACGGTCTCGGCCACGGCGAGCTCGACCTGGGCGAAGCAGGGCGCGGTGCCGGCCCTCTCCGCGGGGCGGAACTGCACCGAGGGCGGCCTGGACATCACGGCGGTCAACCAGGGCGACGAGGAGTTCGCTTTCGAGCTGATGGGCACGGAGTACGTCATCGCGGCGGGCGAGACCCGCACGGTGACGGTCCCGCTCCAGGAGGACCAGGCGTACGACTTCACGATCACCGGCCCCGACGGTCTCGCCGAGCGCTTCACCGGCGTCCTCGACTGCCGCACCCGCAGCAGCGAGACGGGCGCCACGACCCAGACCCTCAGCGAGCCCAGCCCCGCCACGGTGGCCCTCCCCACCACCGACGTCAACCTCGCCGAGACCGGCGGCTCCGCCACCACCCCGCTGATCGCCGGTACCGCCATCGCCCTGGTGGTGATCGGGGGCGCGGCCCTCGTCCTCACCGGCAGGAAGCAGAACCGCGCCCAGGACTGACCGCGAAGCGCCGGTGACGGGCAGAATGGCGTCATGACCAAGCCCTCCGCATCACCGGCGCGTCACACCTCCTCGGACTCCGTCCTGTCCCTGTGGTCGCAGGACTCGGTGCTGTCGATCGGCTCGGTGGGATCGGTGCTGTCCATCGGCTCCGTGGGCTCGGCCCTCTCGGTCGGCTCGATCGGCAGCGCCTTGTCCATGGGCTCGATCGGTTCGGCCCTGTCCCTGATCTCGGCGGGCTCGTGGCTGAGCACGGGGTCGCTGCTGTCGGCGCAGTCGCGATGGTCGGTGCTGTCGTGGCGCACGTCCCACAGTCTGATGCGGTCCGCGGGGGCGGCGGGGGCGGTGGCTGTGGGTGCGGCTGTGTTGCTGGCCGTCCGCGGGGCGGGCGAGTTGCGTTCGTAGCGGCGGTGGAGCCGACGGCAGCCGGAGAGCCAGGCCAGGGTGCGTTCGATGGTCCAGCGGTGTCGGCTCAGTCGCTGCGAGGACTCGACGCCGTTGCGGGCGATGCGGTGGGTGGTGCCACGCTCGCGTAACCATCGCGGCACGGCGTGCGCCGCCTGCGGCCGCGACGGGAGCGGATCGGCGGATGCCCTTCACCAGCGGGATCAGCGCCTGGCTGTCGTGCACGTTCGCCGCCGAGATTCCGACAGAGCTGGACCGCGGCCCCGCAGGGGCGGGATCGAACTCCTCACACGGGTGTCGGACCTACCTTCGGCGTCGGACGTACCAACCGGCCACCAGCACGATGAGGATGGCAACGACGAAGGCCCACACGGTCGTTGCGCCGTGATACGAGCGGTAGGCACCCAGAGCAAGCATGTTCAGGCGGATGCCCCGGGTGTGTGGCTTCAGCCGACCCACGTTGTCCGCCCCTCTGTCGAATGGGTGTCGAAGGCGCCGCGCGTCCGCGGTCGTCAGCCGAAGAGCACGAGGTCAGAGGGCGTGCGCCGGTGATCTCGGCAAGCGCCTTCCAAGCCCTCGCTCCAAGCCCCTCGACACGCCCCAGCAGGACCCTTCACGCCGCGTGGCTGGATCCGCGCCCTTGTTGGCGCTTCATGTACGTGTCACACAGTTGACAGGCGGGGTGACGGGGGGAGGGGGACTCTGTATGTCCGTGCTGGGTGGCAATCGGGGTGAGCCGTCGGACTGGGCCATGAAACGGTTCGGGCAGCATGCCGGCAGGCTGGTCGAGGCGATTCCGGAGCAGCTGGCCAGGGCTCACGCGCGGGCTCATGCCGTTCACCTCACCGCAAGGCTGAAGAAGCGCAGTCCTTACGGCGTCACCCTGGCCGAGGCGGTGCGCGAGAATCTCGCGGACACGGCTCGTGAGCTGGACGAAGCCGTGCGCGACGTGCGCGGGTACGAGTACGCCGTCATCAACGACCACGCGCTCTTCCCCTTTAAATACGCCGACCGCCCCAGGCCCCTCGAACGTGCGCGGCTGGCGGCCAACGCTTCCCCCACGCGCAGGAGGATGCTCCTGAGCCACGGGCCGGAGCCGCAAGACGGTCTCTTCCCTCTTGACGACGAGCTCACCACCGAGGAGTACGAGGAGCTGCACGAGACCCTCGAGGCCCTCGGCGCCGCCACGAAACTCGTGTGCCTCTTCTTCACAGCCGACCCAGAGAACGGCATCCACGTCATCCACTGGGGAGACGCCCACCTCGAACCCGACCGCACCTTCACCTGGCTCCACAGCGAGCAGTTGCGGGTGGCGCCCCAATCGCTTGAGTGAGCAGCCCCGATCCTGGGCCGTCTCTGGGCCGCGCGAGGGTGCCCGACGCCGACCAACGACGACCGACAGTGACAGTCGACCTACCGCCGCCGACGACGAACCCCCAGGTCACAGCCCCCCGACCAAACGGGTTACCACCCGAGGGTGGACCTCAGGCAAGATGGGGTGTATCTACCCACTGCCGATCTCAAGCTGCCGGACGGTTTCTCTTGGCTGAGTACATCTACACCATGCGCAAGACGCGTAAGGCGCACGGCGACAAGGTGATCCTTGACGACGTGACGCTGAGCTTCCTGCCCGGAGCGAAGATCGGTGTGGTCGGTCCGAACGGTGCCGGTAAGTCCACCGTTCTGAAGATCATGGCGGGCCTTGAGCAGCCGTCGAACGGGGACGCGTTCCTGTCGCCCGGCTTCAGCGTCGGCATCCTCATGCAGGAGCCGAAGCTGGACGAGGCCAAGACGGTCCTGGAGAACGTCCAGGACGGCGCCGCCGAGATCATGGGCAAGCTCACGCGCTTCAACGAGGTCGCCGAGCTCATGGCTACGGACTACTCGGACGCACTGCTGGACGAGATGGGCAAGCTCCAGGAGGACCTGGACCACGCCAACGCCTGGGACCTGGACGCGCAGCTGGAGCAGGCCATGGAGGCGCTGGGCTGCCCGCCCGGCGACTGGCCCGTCACCAACCTCTCCGGTGGCGAGAAGCGCCGCGTCGCGCTCTGCAAGCTGCTGATCGAGGCCCCGGACCTGCTCCTCCTCGACGAGCCCACCAACCACCTCGACGCCGAGTCGGTGAACTGGCTGGAGCAGCACCTCTCGAAGTACGCGGGCGCCGTCGTCGCCGTCACTCACGACCGGTACTTCCTGAACAACGTCGCCGAGTGGATCCTCGAACTCGACCGCGGTCGCGCGATCCCCTACGAGGGCAACTACTCCACGTACCTGGAGAAGAAGGCCACCCGCCTCAAGGTCGAGGGCCGCAAGGACGAGAAGCGCGCCAAGCGCCTCAAGGAAGAGCTGGAGTGGGTCCGCTCCAACGCCAAGGGCCGCCAGACCAAGTCCAAGGCCCGCCTGGCACGTTACGAGGAAATGGCGGCCGAGGCCGAGAAGATGCGGAAGCTGGACTTCGAGGAGATCCAGATCCCGCCGGGCCCGCGTCTGGGCTCCATCGTCGTCGAGGTCAACAACCTCTCGAAGGCGTTCGGCGACAAGGTCCTGGTGGACGACCTCTCGTTCACGCTGCCGCGCAACGGCATCGTGGGCATCATCGGTCCGAACGGCGCGGGCAAGACCACGCTGTTCAAGATGATCCAGGGCCTCGAGCCCGCGGACTCGGGCACGGTCAAGATCGGCGACACGGTCAAGATCAGCTACGTCGACCAGAGCCGCGCCAACATCGACCCCAAGAAGACCCTCTGGGCCGTGGTGTCGGACGAGCTGGACTACATCAACGTGGGCCAGGTCGAGATGCCGTCGCGGGCCTACGTCTCCGCCTTCGGCTTCAAGGGCCCGGACCAGCAGAAGCCGGCCGGCGTCCTGTCCGGTGGTGAGCGCAACCGCCTGAACCTGGCGCTCACGCTCAAGGAGGGCGGCAACCTGCTGCTCCTCGACGAGCCCACCAACGACCTCGACGTCGAGACCCTGTCCTCGCTGGAGAACGCTCTGCTCGAGTTCCCGGGCGCGGCCGTGGTCATCTCCCACGACCGCTGGTTCCTGGACCGGGTCGCCACCCACATCCTCGCCTACGAGGGTGACTCCAAGTGGTACTGGTTCGAGGGCAACTTCGAGTCGTACGAGAAGAACAAGATCGAGCGGCTCGGCCCGGACGCGGCGCGTCCGCACCGCGCCACCTACAAGAAGCTGACCCGGGGCTGATCGATCTTGCGTCACCTCTACCGCTGCCCGCTGCGCTGGTCCGACATGGACGCCTACGGCCATGTCAACAACGCCGTCTTCGTCCGCTATCTGGAGGAAGCCCGGATCGACTTCCTCTTCCGGCCGGAGAAGGACTTCAAGCAGGGGTCCGTGGTGGCGCGCCACGAGATCGACTACAAGCGGCAGCTCGTCCACCGGCACCACCCGGTCGACATCGAGCTGTGGGTCTCGCAGATCAGGGCGGCGTCCTTCACCATCACCTACGAGGTGAAGGACGACGACCTGGTCTACGTACGGGCCTCGACGGTGGTCGTGCCGTTCGACTTCGAGGCCCAGCGACCGCGCCGGATCACCGCTGAGGAACGGGAGTTCCTGGAGGGGTACCGGGACGACGACAAGGAGGAGGCCGTCGCCGCATGACGGTGCTCCACCTCGCCGACGAGGGGGAGGCCGCGGACCTCGCCGCCTTCCTCTCCCGGCTGCTCCACTACGACCGCTCGGCCGCGGTGCGCCTCCAGGGCACCGGCACCGCGCTCGCCGTCTTCGGACGGCCGCCGTCCTTCGAGGTGCTGGCGATCCGGGCGGTGCGCCTCGCCAAGCCGTACGAGAACGGGCTCGACATCACGCTCGACGTGACCGTGTCCGCCGGGGAGTTCCTCGAGTCCCTCGACGAGGCCGCGGGTACGGCTGCCGTGCCGCAGGCGGTGACCGGACCGCCGTGGGCCGGGGTACTGCCGCCGCGAGGCGGATGGCAGGCGGTCACCGGGCTGCCGGATCCGGCGGCGCTGCGGGCACTGGTCCACTCCGGGGTCGCCGAATTCCGGTCCCGTACCGAGGAGTTGGGCCCCGAGGTGCGTACGCGGGCCGAACTCGACCGGATCGGGCGGGAGATCTGGTCCCGGACGGTGGCGGACACCGGGCTGCCCGTTCGGGCCGTGCACGCGGCCCAGTCGCTGGGATTCCTGCGGCCCGGCGCGGAGTTGGCGCTCTTCTCGTCGGGGGCGTGGCTGCGGCTGCGTACGCCGTACGGCTCGATCGCCGTACGGCAAGCGGGACTCGGGATGCTCGGCGTCAGCGTGCGCTGAGGCGCACGGACGGCGGCGGCGGTCAGTCGTGGTCGCTGTCGTCGGGCCACACGCCGATGTGGTCCGGCTCCAGTTCCAGCGCGACCCTGTCGCGCATGTCCAGCGCCTCCGTGTACTCCTTCGGGAGCTGGAGGCGGCCCGCGCGGTCGAGCATCGCGTACTCCCTGGCCACCAGGGTCTCGTGACCCGTCGCCGCGTCCACCTCGCTGCGGCGCAGCACCTCCGTGGACGTACGGCCGTCCCTGATGGCCACCGTGCGGCGGACCTCTCCCGCCACCGCCGGGTCGTGGGTGACGATGACGATGGTGGTGCCGAGCTGTTCGTTGGCGGTGCGGAACGCGGCGAAGATCTGTTCCGCGGTGTGGGAGTCGAGTTCGCCCGTCGGTTCGTCGGCCAGGAGGACCGCGGGGTTGTTGGCCAGCGCGACGCCTATCGCCACGCGTTGCTGCTGGCCGCCCGACATCTGGTGGGGGCGGCGGTTGCGGCAGTCGGCGACCTCCAGCAACTCCAGGAGTTCCAGGGCGCGTTCGGTGTGGGCGCGGCGGGGTGTCCGGGAGCCGGAGAGCTGGATGGGCAGGGTGATGTTCTGGGCCGCGGTGAGGTAGGGGAGGAGGTTGCGGGAGGTCTGCTGCCAGACGAAGCCGACCGTCTCGCGGCGGTAGGCCAGGCGGTCCTTCGCGGTCATGGTGAGCAGGTCGTGGCCCGCGACCCTGGCGGCGCCGGCGGTGGGGGTGTCCAGGCCGGCCAGGATGTTCATGAGGGTGGACTTGCCGCTGCCGGACGCGCCCACCAGGGCGAGGAGTTCGCCCTCGCGGACGAGGAGGTCGAGGCCCTGGAGTGCCTGGACCTCCACGCCGTCCGTGGTGAAGATACGGACGAGTCTGTCGCAGGTGATCAGGGCGTCGTGGCCGTAGGTGGGGCGGTTGCGTGCCGCGGTCGCCTTGTGGGCGAGGTCGGTGAGGGTGGGGTTCGTGGTCACTGGCCGTCTCCTGTGGGGGCGCCTGTCGGTGTGCCGCGCTGTGCTGTCGGGCGGGTGCCGCTCGCCGCGGGACGAAGGCCGCCCCAGCGGTACGACCGCCCGCGGCCGGGGGCGGGGAAGTCGCTCATCTCGCGTCCCCCGCTCTCAGCTCACGCACCGACCCCCGTCTCGCCGACCACCACGCCTGACCGATCCCCATCCCCACCGCGAGCAGCAGCACAGCCGCCGCCGGCAGTGCCAGGGAGAGGGCGTCCGTGCGCAACTCCGCCTCGGCCGAGGCGGGGTCCGCCGAGGGGAGGGCGATGGCGGTCAGGTCGATCCCCGGGGACAGGAGGCGGATGGTGGCCCAGCCCGTGAGGGTGCCGCCCAGGGTGGCCAGGATCGCCTGCGGCAGGGACTCCAGGATCAGGAGGTGGCGGCCTGCCGCCCGGCTCAGGCCCATCGTGCGCAGGCGGGCCAGCAGGGCCGTGCGTTCGGGGGCCGTGCGCAGAAGGGACAGGAGGAGCGCCAGGACCGCGTATCCGGCGCCGGCCGCCACCGCCGTCGCGTAGACGCCTTCCGCGCCGGTCTGGAGGGGGGAGTCGGCGTAGTGCGCCCGTTCCTCGGACCGCAGGTACACGGACGCCGCCTTGGGGGCCGCCTTCCGCAGAGCCGCCCCGTCCAGGCCCTTCCCGGTCAGCAGCAGGGTCGTCGGCCGCGCCGCCTCCGGGCTCAGCGCCTTGCGGTTCACGATGAGGAAGTCCGAGCCCGCCACGGCCGACGTGTGGTCGATGACCGTGGTGATGCGGACCGTGAGCGAGGTGCCGTCCAGGAGGAGGACCCGGAAGGGGCTGGTGCCGTGATCCCGGGCGGTGTCCGTCGCGGCGACGGCCGGGATCACGGCACCGGCGGTCCCTTCCGCCAGCCGGGCCGCCGCGAAGGCCCCGATGCCCGTCCGGGACGACAGTGCCGCGTAGTCCGCGGGGTTCACCCCGACCAGCGGTACCGACTGCGCCTCGTCGGCCGGTTTCGCGTCGTACGTGACGCTCACCGCGGACAGGTCGCTCACCCCTGGTGACCGGCGCAGCCGGTCCGGCAGCCCCGACGGGAGCGGCGTCGCCGTGGTCACACGCGCGTCGGCGCCGACCGCGAGCAGGGCCGCGTGGTCGCGGGCCTCCTGTACGCCCGCCAGGACCGAGCCGCCGAAGGCGGCCGTGGCCAGGGCGGTCAGCAGGGCGAGGAGGGGCAGGACGGCGGAGGCCGAGGTGCGCCCCGCGCGGGCCAGGGACAGATGGGCCAGGGCACCGCGCAGGCGGGCGGCCGGGCGGGCCAGGCCCCGCAGCGGGAGCGGGTACAGGCGGACCAGGACCAGGGCGGCGATCACGCCCACCAGCACGGGTGCCAGGGAGACGAGGTCGCCGGAGGCGCCCGGCGTCGTGCCGCGGCGGCGCAGCGACTCCACCGCCCCCGCCGCCAGCACCAGCAGCGTCAGCTCGGCGACCGCACGGCGCCGGGACGGTCGTACGGAGGAGATGTCCTCGCGGCCGGTGTGGACGCGGACCACGCGGTGGACGGCCGCCGCGCGGAGGGGGAGGGCCGCGCAGGTGACGGCGGTGACCGCCACGGCGGCCGCGACCGCGTACCGGGAGCGGCCCTCGGGGACCGCGAGCAGCGCGGCGGCCAGGCCCACGGCGCCCGCCGGGACGGCCACGACCGCCGTCTCGGCGAAGAGACGGGCGGTGAGACCGCGCAGGGAGGCGCCGCGGGCCCGCAGCAGGGCGAACTCGGTGCGGCGGCGGTCGGCGCCGAGGCCGCCCGCCATCAGGAGGACGACGACGGCGACCGTGCCGGTGCCGACCGCGGCGATCGCGACCAGCGGGGCGACCCCCTCGCGGAACCGGTCGTAGGCGAGGAGGACCTCGTCGAAATCGGTGAGGACCTCGGTCTGGCCGGTGATCTCCGTCAGCTCGGTCACCGGGCCGTCGAGCGACAGGCGCAGGTTCCGCAGGGCCGGACCGGCCTCCAGGGAGGCGAGCGCGGACCGCAGGGCCGGGGTGTCGCGGGCTCGTAGCACCTGCTCGGAGGGCGCCAACTGCCAGTAGGCCTCCGGCCTTCCCGGGGTGCCCAGCAGGACCGGGGCCGCCTCGGGGGCGATGAGCAGGGCGCCGAGCCAGTACATGTCCATGGACGGTATGGGTTCGCGGATCAGGGACGGGCTGTGCAGGATCGGATGGGTGGACCAGTAGGCGCCCTTCGGGTCCCGCGGGGTGACGATGCCCGTGACGCGGAGGGAGAGGGTACGGCCGGCCGTAGGGGTGTGGATCACCGAACCGACTTTGATGTGGAGGGCCTTGGCGGTCTCCACGGTGACCGCGGCCTCCAGCTCGGGGCTGGTGGCGGTCGCCTGGTCGTCCGCACGCGGAAGGCGTCCTCGGACGACCGAGGAGTGGGCGCCGAGGCCCGCCTGGGCGATCAGGGCCACTTCCGCGGGCTTGCCGGTCGGCCTCGGCAGCCACGGGTCCGGAGCCGTGAGGTTCACGGTGGTGTGCACGCCGTACGTCGACTGGTTCGCGTCGAGGGCGAGCGCGCGCGGGATCCGGGCGCGGACCTTGGCGTACTGCTCGGCCAGCAGGTCGGGGCGCAGGCCGTTCTCGCGGTCGCGCGGCGCCAGCATCGGGGACGGCGGCGGGGCGAACACCTCGATGCTGGTCCGGTCGGGGCGGGCCTGTTCGAAGGCCCCCCGCAGTCCGGCGTCCTCGTAGCGGTCCACCGCCCGGGGGAACGCGGCCGCGAGGCACGCCGTCAGCGCGACCAGCAGCGCGAGCCAGAGCGCGGTGCCGGGCGCGGTCCGCAGCCGGGTGCGCACCCAGGGCACGGTCTCCCGGGTGACTCCCGGCTCGGCTGTCGGGAAGAACCTCACCTCACTCGCCCCCCTCACGCAGCGCCCGCGCCGGATCCGCCCGCCGCAGCGCCAGCGCCGCCGTGACCAGGAGCGGGGCGAGGGCCACCGCCGCCAGCAGCGCGGCCGCCTGCGGGAGCGGGAGCTGGACCAGGACCCGCGGGACCGGTCTGGCCGCCTCGTCCGTCAGCACGATCAGCGGGACCACCGCCCGGGTCAACGCCATGCCCAGCAGTGTCCCGACCAGCAGCGCCAGCACCACCAGGACGCCCTGTTCCAGGGCGACCGCGCGGGCCAGCCGCCGCCGCGAGGCCCCCAGGGCGCGCAGTACGGCCAGCTCCGCGCCACGCTCCCGCAGCGACCCCGCCGCGCTCACCGCGAACCCGACCGCGGCCAGCGCCGCCGCCACCGCGGCCGCCGCGGCGAACGCGGCTTCCGGGCCGGCGCCGAACGGGTCGTCGCGCAGCTGTCCGGCGAGTTCGTCCCGCACCACGACCTGCGCGGGGTCCATGTCGGGCCGGGCCCGCAGCGCCGCCGCGACCTTGTCGGACGCGCCCGGCTCCGTCGTCAGCCACCACTCGGTCGGCTCCACACCGCGGCCGTCCTGCGCCTGCAGCCTCCGGTTCACGGTCCGCAGATCGATCAGCAGGGCCCCGCCGCTGTCCGAGGCGGTCGGCAACTCCCGTAGGGAGCGCACGATTCGCACCGAGACCGTCTCACCGTCCAGCGGCACGTCCAGGCTGTCCCCGACGGCCGCGCCCGCCGAAGTGAGGAAGCTGTCGGTGGCGACCGCCGTGATCGCGGCGGGCACCGGCTGCCTGGCCTCCAACCGGACCGTCAGCGTCGCCGAGCTCGAGGTGTCCTCCCACGGGATGAACCCGGTGCCGTAGCCCACGCTCAGCCGCCCTGGGTCCGAACTCAGGCGCGGTGGGGTGGGTTCGGCCTTGGGATCCGGCGTCGCACTCACCGCGTCGCTCTGCGAGTGGGCCGACCAGTCGGTCGGCAACGGCAGCCGCCGTTCCGCCCCGTCGGTGCCCGTGGCCGTCAACCCGGTGACGGTGAAACGCTGTTGTTCGGCCTTGCCGTTCGGGACGGAAGCGATCACGTCCAAGGCGGTGAGGGTCAGCGGGCCGCCGGACACGGAGACGTCCAGCGCGTGGGGGCGGCCGTCGGCGGGGAGTTGGCCGGCCGGGATCCGGTAGGGGGTGCCGTAGCCGTCCACCAGGGTGACGGTGACCGGCGCGGTCGTACTCGAGGACGCGCCGCGCAGGGCCGCCGTCAGCCGCAGCCGGGCCGTGTCCGCGGGCACCTTCACACCCACGGTCGAACCCTTGGGGGCGAGCCCCTGGAGGAACGGGCCGGAGTGCAGGTCGGAGCGGATCAGCATCGAAGCGCGCGAGGTGTCCAGTGCCAGCACCGTCGCCACCTTGCTTCCGGACAGCGGCAGTTCGGACCGGGCGGCGGGAGCGGTCCGCCGTACGCCCGCGACGCCCGCGTACTGCTCGGTGCGGCCGAGCCCCGCGTCCCCGGAGACCAGCACCCGCACCGGCGCCCCGGCCCGGAAGTCCGCCTGGTCGGACTGCGAACGGTCCCAGGAGGCGCTCTGCCCGATCGCCAGCATGCCCAGCGCCATCGCGAGCACCAGCAGCAGCACCGGGCCCGCCCCGCGCATCGGTCGGCGGGCGATCTGCCAGCCCGCCAGGGCCGCGGTCAGTCCGCGCCCGCCGGTCGCCCGGCGTTCGGCGAGCCGGGCCAGCGGCGGCATCAGCCGCAGCGTCACGACGGTCCCGGCCAGCAGCGCGAGCGCGGGCGCCGCCACCAGCAGCGGATCCACGCCCAGCGTGCCGGAGGTGTCGTCGGACACGGCACCGGAGGTCTGGCGGCTGAGCTGGAAGTACGCCACCGCGGCCACGGCGAGCAGCCCGATGTCCGCCCCCGCGCGCACCGCACCGGGCAGCGCCCGGGCCCGGCCGCGCGCGAACGAGGAGGTCAGCGCGGGCAGGGTCACCGCCAGCGCGCACCCGAGCGCCACCGCCCCCGCCACCAGCCACACCCCGGGCCGCCCGCCCGACGGCACCTCCAGGTGCAGCCCGATCCGGGCCAGCGGTCCCCGCCCGGCCAGCATCCGGGTCAGCGGGGCCGCCAGCAGCGGCGCGCAGAGCAGCGCGGGTGCCGCGAGCAGCGCACCCTCCAGGGCGGCGAGGCCCGCGATCCGGGCCCGGGAGGCGCCGCGCGCCAGCAGCAGCCGGCTCTCGCCCGTGCGCTCACTGCTCAGCAGTCCCGCCACCAGCAGCAGGGCGCAGCCCGCGAGGAGCACCAGTTGCAGGGCGACGATCAGCAGGGTCGAGCGGGAGACGAGCAGGGAGCGGTCGGTGCGGTCGAGGACGTCGGGCAGCGAGGTCGAGGCGGTGGTGGCGCCCCCGAGGGAGGACTCCTCGCGCAGCGCCGCGTTCCCGGCGACGGCCGTCCGGCGCAGCGCGTCCGACCGGGCGGTCGTCACCGTCGCGAAGTCGGCCGACGCCAGCCACCCCGACGTCCCGACGCTCACCGTCCCGTCGGTCAGCACGCCGGGATCGGCGAGCAGGGGACCGTACGTCGTGAAGTCGAGCTTGTTGATGCCCCGGCCGTGCAGCTCGTCGAGGAGCCAGTACGGGTCGTCCGCGCGGACGGGCCGGTACAGGCCGGTCACCGTGACCCGCACCGCCGGGCCGCGCAGCCGGTCGGCGAGGGTGAAGCGGGCGCCGGGGCCGAGGTGGAGGGCGCGGGCGGCGGCCTGCGGGAGGGCCACCTCGACCCGCCCGTCGGCCGATCGCGGCAGCCGCCCCTCGACCAGCCGCAGCCGGCTGCGGTCCAGTGCCGCGAAGTGGGTCAGATCCGGGTCCCCGGACCGCAGCGCCGCGGGCTGCAACGACCGCGGCAGCGCGTACGAGCCCGACCGCAGGAACGTCCGCACGGTCACCGGCAGCCCGTCGAACGTCTGCCGCGCCACCTCGCGTACGGCGGTGTCGGCGGCCGTACGACGGTCCTCGGGTACGTCGGCCTTGACGACCAGTGCGGTGTCGGCGGCGTTGCGCGGGTCCTGGAGGGCGTGGCGCAGCGCCGCGTCGCCGATGGCGCCGGAGTAGGCGGTGAGGGTCGCGAGGACCGCGGTGGTGAGCAGGACGGTGAGCAACGCGGCGGCGAGCAGCAGCCGGTGCGCCCGCGCACGCAGCAACACGAAACGTGCGACTCCCCCGAACCCCGTCACCCGGCCCCCCGCCGTGTCGCGCCAGATCTCCGGCGAGGATGTCAGAGGGGACGCTCAGGGGTAAGCGCTTGTAGACCGGGCTTGACCGGATCGTGACCGGAATCCGGCGCCCCCCGACCGGAATCCGGCAATCAGTGAACGGTGGTCACTGAGGGGTGATCAGTCGGCGGTGTTCACCATCGAAGCGGCCGCGTACGTCAGGTAGTCCCACAGCTGCTTCTCGTGCTCCTCGGACAGACCCAGTCCGTCGACGGCGTCCCGCATGTGCCTCAGCCACGCGTCATGCGCCTCGCGGTCGACGACGAAGGGGGCGTGACGCATGCGCAGCCGGGGATGGCCGCGGTTGTCGCTGTACGTCGTGGGGCCACCCCAGTACTGCATCAGGAACAGCGCGAGGCGCTCCTCGGCCGGCCCGAGGTCCTCCTCGGGGTACATGGGCCGCAGGACCGGGTCCTGGGCGACCCCCTCGTAGAAACGGTGGACGAGGCGGCGGAAGGTCTCCTCCCCGCCGACCTGCTCGTAGAAGGTCTGCGTCTGAAGCGTGCCGCGCCGGATCTCTTTCACGTCAACCATGGTCTCAGACGGGGTGGACGAGGACTCAAGGCTTAGGACCTCCCGATCCCAGGGTGCAGAGTGGAGGTATGGGCGCGCACGCTCTCGACAGGGACCTCGCCGAACTCGCCGCCTCCGCGCGGGCCGCGCTGGTGCGGAAGATCGACGCGAGCGGGGCCTGGGCCGCCGACCCGGGCTGGCGGGAGACCTTCGAGGCGGTGCCCCGGCATCTGTTCGTGCCGTACTACTACGTCGGCGTCAGGGGAGGCTACGAGCGGCAGTGGGGCGAGAGCCCGGATCCCCGCACCCGCGAGAAGTGGATCCGCGGGGCCTACGCCGACGCCCCGCTGGCCACCCGGCTGCGCGACGGCGAGCTGGTCTCCTCCAGCAGCCAGCCCTCGCTGATGGCGATGATGCTGGCCGAACTGCGGGTACGGCCCGGTGACCGGGTCCTGGAGATCGGCGCCGGCACCGGCTACAACGCGGCCCTGCTCGCCCACCGGCTCGGCGACGACCGGGTCACCACCGTCGACCTGGAGCCGGAGATCACCGAGGCGGCGCGCGGACATCTGGCCGCTGCCGGGTACCACCCCCTGGTCGTCACCGGCGACGGCGCGCGCGGGGTGCCCGAACGCGCCCCCTTCGACCGGATCATCGCCACCTGCACCCTGGCCTCGGTCCCGACCGCCTGGCTCGCCCAGTGCCGCCCCGGCGCACGCATCCTGGGCCCGCTCGCCACCGGCCTGATCACCCTGACGGTCCAGGACGCCGGGCACGCGACGGGCCGCTTCCTGCACACGCCCGCCTACTTCGTCCCGTTGCGCGGCACCGACCGGCCGGACGAGGAGCCCGCGCACCTCGACGGGATCCCGCGTCCCGCCCGGGAGAGCGACCTGTTCCGTTTCCTGCTGGCCCTGAGCCGCGGCAGCCTCGAACCGCGGGAGGCGTACGCGCTGTGGGAGAGCGAGGGCCAGCCGCGTCGTGAGCGGTACGGCATCACGGTCAGCGGAGACCGGGAGTGGGCGTGGCTGGACGACCCGGAGGGACCGTATGCGTGGCCCCTCCGGTGACGTGGCCGTTCTCTAGCCGCGGCGGATCGTGATCGTGGTCCAGGCGCCGACGTGCACCCGGTCGCCGTCCTGGAGCGGCACCGGCACGAACGGCGTGATGGGCTCCTCGGCGCCGTTGACCGTGGTGCCGTTCGTCGAGTTCTGGTCGACGACCGCCCAGGAGCCGTCCGGCTGCTGCACCAGCACCGCGTGCTGGTGCGAGACGCCCGGGTCCTCCGGCGGCACCGACAGGTCGACGTCGGGGGTGTCGCCGGTGGAGTGCCGGCGGCGGCCGATGGTGACCTGGTTGCCGGTGAGCGCGCGCTGCTGCTCGGGGGAGTACGCGGGCAGGTTCAGGCCCGCGGCCTCGGGCCCGGAGCGCTGCATCATCGCCATGAAGTAGTCGCGGTCCGGGCCTATGGTCGCCGTCCAGGTCGCGGGCTGCTGCGGGAAGGACGGGCCGGGAGGCGCGGGCGGGGCCTGGGTGGAGCCGGGCTGCGGGTAGCCGTAGCCGCCGGGGCCACCAGGACCGCCGCCGGGGCCTCCGGGGGCGTTGGAGGACGGCGGGGAGATGACCCAGTCGTCGGCGCCGCCGCCGAAGGGCGGGCCGCCCGGCTGGGGCCGGTTGGTCTCCTGCGGGAAGGCGGGCGGGGCCGAAGCGCCCTGCGCCTGGAAGCCTTGCGGGGCACCACTCGTGGCACCGGGGCCGGCGGGCGAGGTCGGGCCCGGACGGGAGGGGTCCCCACCGAAGTTCGGCGGACCACCGGGGCCACCAGGGCCGCCGGGTCGGGACGGGTCACCGGGGAAGCCCTGCGGGCCACCGGGGCCGGACTGCCCGGGCCCACCGGGACCGGGCTGGGTGGGGGGACCGCCGAAGCCCTGCGGGCCACCGGGGCCGCCGGGGCCGGGCGGGGCCTGGGTGGAGCCGGGCTGGGGGTAGCCGTAACCGCCGGGACCACCAGGACCACCGGGCCCGGACTGGCCGCCGGGGCGGGACGGGTCGCCGGGGTAACCGGAGGGGCCGGGGCCGCCAGGACCACCGGGACCGCCCGGGAAACCGGAGGGGCCGGGTGCGCCGGGGCGTCCGGGGTCGCCCGGGAAGCCCTGTCGGCCACCAGGGCCGGACTGGCCGCCGGGGCCGCCGGGTCGGGACGGGTCACCGGGGAAACCGGAGGGACCGGGACCGCCGGGACCACCGGGACCGCCCGGGAAACCGGAAGGACCGGAGGGCCCGGGGCCGCCGGGTCGGGACGGGTCACCGGGGTAGCCCTGCGGGCCTCCGGGACCACCAGGACCGCCGGGCCCACCCGGACCCGAGCGGCCCGACGGCTCCGAGCCGAAGGGGATCGGTTCTGCGGGCCGGTTCACCTGGGACGGGCGCGAGCCCTGGTACTCGTACGAGTCACCGCCGCCGCCGAAGGACGGACCGGGCCCGGGCGGCTGCTGCTGGAAGTGCGAGGGCGGGCCGCCGGAGCCGGCCGGCGGGCGCGGGGCGGCCGGGGTGTACGAGGTCGCCGTGTTCGTCAGGAAGTTCCACCGGCACTCCTCGCAGAACGGCGCACCGCCCTCGCGGGGCGTACGGCACTGCGGGCAGAGCTCCGGCTCGTGGTCCGGTACGGCGGACAGATGCGGGCGTCCACCGGGCTGGCCCCCGGGGCCGCCCGGGCCGCCGGGCGGCGGGAAGCCGTAGCCGCCTCCACCCGGACCGGGCGGCGGCGGAGGGGGCGGAGGTACGGCACCGGCCATGCGGTGACCGCAGACCTCGCACCAGTCGTCGGAACCCGACTGGTGTCCGTTCGGGCAGGTCGGCATGTCGGCGCTTCCCCCTCTCGGATCAGGGAACTTCTACGTCGGTGACTTGCTACTTCTTTACACGAACAGTCTTTGTCGACCGGGTCTCGAGAGTCATCTCGTCGGCCTCCTCGACCTTCGCCTTCAGTCGCACAGTACCTGTCGTGGCGTCGACCACGTCGACCACCTTCGAAAGCAGTTTCGCAGTATCGGCGTTCCCCGAGTCGTTCGCGAGCTGAACGGCCCGGCCCAGTTTGGCCGTTGCTCCGTCGAAATCGCCCATTTTGCGAAGATCGAGCCCTTGCTGGATGGCTTGTGCCAGTTCGGCCTGACCGGTGTAGTGGGCGACCTGGGGGTTGATCGAGGTCGAGGCGACCATGTCGTCGGTCCACACGGCCTTGACGAGACCCTGGGCGCCCAGGTTCTGCGCGCTGCCGTCGGGCTGCGGGACGACCAGGGAGACCCGGGCGGCGAGCATCTCCTGGCCGATGTTCGCGGCCGGGACCTCGACGCAGACGTGGTAGTCACGCGACTCGTCTCCCCAGGAGCCGGTGGGGTAGTCCCCGGCGCGCGGACCGGCCTCGGTGCGGCGGTCGGTGAGCTCCTCGACAGTGGGCGCGACCTGCTTGACGAACTTGATGGCGGTGCCCACCGGGGTCCAGACCCTGAGCGCGACGTCGGCGACCTCCTTGCCCATGGCCGCCTCCATCATCTGCGTGAAGTCGGCGGCGAGGGCGGCCGGGTCGGCGACGATGTCGGCGGTGCCGAGCAGGGCGGAGGCGATCCCTGTGACTTCTTTCACTTCCCAGTCGGTGCCCACGCCCCGGGCGTCACAGGTGAAACGCCCCGCGCAGGCGTCCAGGGCGGCCTTGAGGTCCTCCGGCGACTCGTGTTCGTTGCGCCCGTCGGTGAGCAGGATGCCGTGACGTATGGCGACGTCCGCCGAGGACAGCAGGCGGTCGGCGAGGCGCAGCCAGGTTCCGATGGCCGTACCGCCGCCCGCGCTGAGCTTGCGCAGGGCCTGCTTGGCCTGGTCACGGGTGGTGGCGTCGGCGACCGCGAGGCGGCCGCCCCCCGGATACACCTCCTTGGCCACATGGGTGCCGCCGATCACCGCGAAGTGCACACCGTCGCGCAGGGTGTCGATCGCGGCGGCCGTGGCATCCCGGGCGTTGCGCATCTTGGTCGGCGGGTAGTCCATCGAGCCCGAGCAGTCGACCATGACCGCCACCGCCGCCGAGGGGCCCTGCCCCGCCGGCCAGAGGTGCGGGGCCGCGACCACGCTTCCGATCGTGCCGCCGCCGGTCGCGGTCACCGTGACGATCGCGTTGACCTCGCGGCCGCCCTCGGGCAGGTACTCGTTCTGGTAGACGTCCATGGCGAACTGCGGCACGTTCGACTTCGAGAAATTGGCCATGCCTACTCAAATCCCCCTCGCGAACCCCACATGCGTGGGCCGATGACTGATCGCGGACCGGTCCCCTCCGGTCCGGCGCTGGTGCCGCGACGCGTTCCCCGTGTACGGCCTCAGGCCGATCCTGCCCCCTGCACAGGGGTCGGGAACGGCACGACGGCCACTGTTACGTTGTCGTGGCCCCCGCCGTCCAGGGCGTGACCGACCAGGACCCGGGCGGTGTGCAGCGGGCGCGCGGCGGCGTCGGCCGGCACGGCCTGAGCCATCTCGTCGGCCGCCTCCGCGTAGTTCCACAGGCCGTCGGTGCACACCACCACCACACCAGGCCGGTCCGGCTTGAAGGAAGCGGTGTGCGGGTCGAGTTCGTAGGCGTCCGCGCCGAGCCAGCCGGTGATCGCGTGGGCGCGCTCGTCGGCGTACGCCTCGGCCTCGTTCATCAGGCCCGCGGCGACCATCTGCGCGGCCCAGGAGTCGTCCTCGGTGAGCCGGGCCGGGGCCGAACCGCGGTCAGTGGGCACCCAGTAGACGCGGCTGTCGCCGACCCAGCCGACGACCAGCAGGCTGGGGGTGACGATCGAGCCGACGATCGTGCACGCCGGGGCGTTCTGGTGCGGCTGGTGCTCGCGGGCCGTGGCGGGTTCCGCGGCAAGCGAGTTGACCGCGCGGGAGGCGGCGACGATCGCCTCGTGCATCGCCTGCTGGGGGTGCGTGCCCTGCGGCAGCGCGGCCAGCAGCGCGTCGGCCGCGGCCCGGGACGCGGCCAGGGAGGCGTCGTCGGGGCGGGTCGCGGAGGACACGCCGTCGCAGACGACCGCGAAGGTCGCCGGTGAGCCGTCGGGCAGCACGCTGGTGCCGAGGGTGAAGGCGTCCTCGTTGCGGTGGTGGCGCAGGCCGCGGTCGCTGACGGCGGCGATCGGACCGACCTCCTGCTCCATGTGGTCGCGCTCACGCGGCTGGGCGTGCCCGCAGTTCTCGCAGTAGCCGTCGTCGTCGACCCGGCCCGCGCTGCAGGCCACGCAGACCTTGGTGCCCTCGGGCGGAGTGGGCGGTCCGGCGGCCACCCGTGGGTCGGGCGCCTGCAGAAGGTACTCGTCGGGCTCCGGCGGCCGGTCGAAGCGCACACCGGAGGCGGGGGAGACCGGCGACCCGTGCACCGGCCCCGACTGGGGCGGCACCGGGGGCAGTTCGTGCTCGCCCGACGCGGAGGCCCGCAGGTCGGTCGGCAGATGGAGCTCCGCCGGGGGGTGCGGGGCCGGTGGCCAGGGGCCGCCCGGGGGCGCGCCGTTCACGGCGACGGCCGGGCTGTCGTCCGGCCGCGCCGGGACGGCGGACAGGTCGTATCCGCACGCACCGCAGAAGCGGTCACCCGACTCGAGGGGTTCCTCGCAGCTCGGGCACCTCGAAAGCGCGGTCTGCTGGGGCATCTGCGACATCAACTACACCCACGTCCGGGGGCGGTAACGGTTGGCTCGTTCCACCAGGTCGATCCTCTCCTCGCCGCCCTGCGCGAGCCGGGCCAGCGCGCGGTACGAACGCTCCAGGCCGAAGCGCAGTCCTCGCTCGTCCAGTCCGCTGCCGAGCAGCGCACGTCCCCCGGCGGCGGGGGCGACGGAGTCCTGGCCACCGGAGAGTATCCAGTCCAGGGCCGCGCCCAGCACCTCGGCCGACAACTGCTCACGACGCGCCGGATCCAGTCCGTACGCGTCCAGCGCCTCGACCTGCCCGGCGGCGGCGGTCAGGTCGTCCAGGAAGGGTACGTCGCCCGCGGTGGCGGTGCGTCCACGCAGCCGCGCGCGGACGGCCGCCACCCGTGCGGCGGTGTAGTGGATGGAGGACTCCGGCACGGACTCCAGGGTCCTCACCGCGCTACGGCGGTCCCCGATCGCGAGTTGCACGCGCGCGAGGCCGAACGCGGCGCTCACATAGCTGGGGTCGGTCGACCAGACCAGGCGGTAGTACTCGGCGGCGTTGTCGAGCTGGCCGAGCACCTCCGCGCACAGGCCGAGAGCGAGCTTGGGAGCGGGTTCGCCCGGGAAGGCGTCGTAGATCGCGTCGAAGGCGAGCGCGGCGGCCTCGTGGTCGCCGGTCACCAGGGCGGCCACGCCCCGGTACCAGACCACCCGCCAGTCGTCGGGCCGTTCGTCCTCGAGGTGCCGCAGCGCCTCGTCCGCGGTGTGGGCGTCGCCGTTCTCCAGCCAGGCCCGCACCTGCCGCAGCCGTGTCTCCGCCGACGCGGCCGGCGCGGCCGCGAGGGCGCCGAGCAGTTCGGCGGGCGCGGTGGTCATGAGCCCGGCGAGGAAACCGGCGTTGGGGTCGGAGGGGTCGACGTGGGGGACGGGGAGCGCCAGCGCGGCGACGGGAGCGTTGACGTCCTTGACGATGGCTCTGGTGGCGCCGACGGCTCCGGTGCCGACGGGAGCGAGGGAACCGACGGCCGCCTTGTTGCGCGTCGGCACCACCCGTCCCCCCAGCCGCGACACCTCCCCGTCCAGCTTCGGGAACAACTCCGTGTCCGTGACCTTGACTTCGGGGCCGAGGAGGGTCGACAGGGCGGGCCTGGCACGGCCCGTCTGCAGCGAGACGACCTCGCGCAGGACGCCCGTCAGCTGCTCCGACATCTCCTGCGCGGAGGCGAAACGGCGGGCCGGGTCCGGGTCGGTCGCACGGACCAGCAGGCGGTAGAAGGACTCGTACCGGCGGAAGACCTCGATGTTGTCGGGGTCGGGGAGCGAGTCGACGAAGACGTTGGTGTAGCCCTGGAAGTCGAAGGTCAGCACGGCCAGGGTGCGGCCGACCGTGTAGAGGTCGGAGGCGAGCGACGGGCCCACGTCGGCGACCTCCGGCGCCTGGTAGCCCACCGTGCCGTAGATGGCCGACTCCTCGTCGTCCATCCTGCGCACCGCGCCCATGTCGATCAGCTTGAGCTGGTCCTCGGTCTGGATGGCGTTGTCGACCTTGAAGTCGCAGTACAGCAGGTTGCGGCTGTGCAGGTGGCCGAGCGCCTCCAGGGCCTCGATGCCGTAGGCGCACGCCTGCTCCACCGGCAGCGGGTCCCGCTTGCCGTCGGCCGAACGGCGGCCGTTGGCGATCTCCTTCAGCGACTTGCCGCCCACGTACTCCATGACGATGTAGCCGTCGAGCGAGCCGGTGCGCTGGTCGAGGTGTTCCACGAAGTTGTAGATGCGCACGATGTTGGAGTGCTCGATCTCCGCGAGGAAGCGCCGCTCGGAGATCGCGGCGGCCATCGCGTCCTGGTCGCCGGTGTCGAGCAGGCCCTTGAGGACCACCCAGCGGTCGGACACCGCGCGGTCCACGGCGAGGTAGACCCAGCCGAGTCCGCCGTGCGCCAGACAGCCCGCGACCTCGTACTGGCCGTGCACGATGTCGCCGGACTTCAGCTTCGGCACGAACGAGTACGGGTGGCCGCACTTGGTGCAGAAGCCCTCCGTGCGCCCCTTGTGGTCCCCGCGCGAGCGCCCGACCGGCGCCCCGCAGTCGGAGCGCGAGCAGAACCGCTTGCGCTCGGGCACCTCGGGGTTCTCGAGGACCATCTCGCGCGGGTCTGGCCGCGGCACCCCGGGCACCTCGACGAGTCCCGCGCCGAGCCGGCCGCGGCCGGTCGAACCGGCGGAGGAGCCGGAGCTGCGCACCGACACCGAACGGCCGGTGGACTTCCCGGAGACCGAGCGCGAGAGCCGCCCCGACACGGAGCGCCGGGACTTCGACGAGTGCGAGGACGTACGCGAGGAAGTGCGCGCGGAGCCGCGGCCGCTGGAACGCGAACCGCCGCTGCCCTGCGAGCCCCTGCCGTCGCCCGCCGCACCGGTGGGCGACGGGCCGGCCCGCTCCGCCCCGGCCGCGACGACCGGCGCGAGACCGCAGGTGTCGCAGTACAGCTCGCCGCCGCCCATGTCCTCGTACGTGCCGTCGCAGCCGGGCCGCTGGCAGGGCTGCTGTTCCTGACTCATGACGTCGACTCCCCCCTACGGTCCTCGGTGCCGCTCTGCTGCGGCACCCGCGGTGCCCCCAGCAGCTCGGCGACCGCGTGCTGGTAGCGCAGCACGGCCTGTTCGGCGACCCGCAGGTCGCAGGGCGCGCTCCACAGCATCCGCCGGGCCGCGTCGTACCGCTCGATCAGGAACGGGTCCTCGGCCAGGCCGTGCCGGGCGACCTTCGCCTTGTACGCGTCGAGCCGGCCCCGCAACTCCGCGCGGACCGCGAGCGGCGCGGTGACCGCGGTCAACGACTCGCGGGCGCGCAGCAGTTCGTCCTCCGCCTTCTCCTCCAGGGACTCCAGGAGCGGGGACAGGCGGTGCCACTGGGCGTGTCTGCGGTACTCGGCGGCCGTCGCCAGCTGCTCCTGAAGGACGGTCGGGGGTCCGCTGACGACCGGCACCTCGGTGGCCGCGATCTTCGCCAGGACCTCGCCGCGCGCGATGCGGGCCTCGGCCAGCGTGCGGTCCGCGCGCGAGAGCACGTCCCGCAGCCTGACCAGCCGGGCCTCCGCGTCCTGCCGGACGGTGAGCACCGCGTCGATCTCCCGGCGTACGTCGTCGAGGGCGCGTGCCTCACGGTCGTAGGCCGTGGTGTCGGGCCTGCCGCCGCCGGGTGCCGAACTGCCCTGCGCGCGCTGCCAGAAGGCGAGCGGGTCGGAGATCACCTGCTCGCGCAGTGAGGTGAGGGTGCGGGTGATGCGCTCCAGGTCGTCGCCGGCCGGGTGCTCCCCGGGGCGTACGCCGACGGAGTGCGCGAGCCGGCGGGTGCGCTGGAGTTCGGCGGACAGCAGATCTATCCGCGCGGGCAGCGCCGACCACACCGCGTCGGCGGCGACGACCATGTCCAGGCTCGACGCGTACAGCTCGTTCATCCGCTCCACGAGCGTCACCAGCGAGAACTGCTCGCTGAGCTTCCCCGAATTGCCGTGCAGGGTCGGCGCGTTGGCGGTGGCGGTGGCGGTCGCCGAGCCCGCGACCGTGACCGACTCGCCGCGCAGCAGCTCGGTCAGCTCCACCAGGTCCTCGCGGCTGGACCAGCGGCGGCGGGAGCGGATCTCGCGGGCGGAGCGCAGGGCGTCCGAGTACGCGTCGAAGTACGCCCACAACAGGGTGATCGACGCGTCGGCGGCCTCCCAGCGCTCCTTGGTGACCCCGGTGAGGTCGGCGCCTTCGAGGAGCCTGCGGCCCGCGTGGTCCTGCAGGGCGAAGAGCGAGGTCTCGATCGCCTCGTGCTCCGCGCCGAGCCGCGCCAGCGCACGGTCCACCTCGTCCCGGTCCATCACCGGCCCGGGGGGTCCCGTGACGCCCATCGATCACCTCTCGCTGCTGAAGGGTTGCTGGGTGGTTGTTCGTCCGTGCCGGTCGTCCGTGCCGGTCGTCAGCTCTTGCGCAGGTACTTCGGTGGCGGCGGCTCCGACTTCGCCGAGCTCTTGTCCAGTGTGGCCGACAGCCACCTGTCGTACGACGCCTGCCAGCCGTCGGTGGTGTCCTTGCGGTAGTCCACCAGGATCTGGTTGACCCGGCGTACCAGATCGTCGGCGTCGCTCTTCATCGCCACGCCGTAGTACTCGGTGGTGAGGGGGGAGCCCTTCAGTTCGACCGTGGGGTCCTGGGCGGCCTGGCTGGCGGCGAGCGCGCCGTCGGTGACCACGGCGTCGACCTCGCCGAGCTGAAGCCTGACCAGGCAGTCGAGTTGGTTGGGGACGGGGGGATAGATGATCGCGGAGGAGACCAGGTCCCCGGTCTTCTTGTCGTCCACCAGCTTGCTGTTCGCCGTGGAGCTTTCCGCCGTGCAGATCCGCTTCCCGGCCAGCGTGGCGTCGTAGCCCTTGATCCCCGAGGACTTGGGGGCGAGGACCTGCTGGCCGGTCTTGAAGTACGGCGCGGAGAACGCGACCTGGCCGACGCGGGTGCAGTTGATCGTCATCGTGCGCACGACCATGTCGACCCGGCCCTTCTGTATCGCCGGGATGCGCTGGTTGGTGGGGATCGCCTTGAACTGCACGGCGTTCGGGTCACCGAGGATGTCCTGGGCGATCCGGTGCACCAGGTCGATGTCGAAGCCCTCCAGGTCGGCGTGGGCCCCGCCGTTGGGGTTGCGGTAGCCCCAGCGGTAGCTGTTCTGGTCGACGCCGACGACCAGCTTGCGCTTCTCGCCCTGCCGGGCCTTGATCTTGTCTATGGTCGTGCCGTCCGCGCTCGACGGGGACAGTGTCTGGTCCTCCGGGTGCGCCTTGATCGCCGGGTCCAGACAGGGGTTGTCGTCCGCCGCCTGCCGCGCGTGCGTCACGCCCGGCCCACCGGTGCCCGTGCTGCCGTCGCCGTCGGGCCGCGTCTGCGGCAGCAGCAGCGCGAAGGCGAGCACCAGGGCGCAGACGACCGCCATCGCCCCGACACCGCCCCAGCCCTTGAGACCGGTCCGCACCCGTCCGCGCATCCGCATCGTCACGCCCCCTCTCACCGGTACTCCGACAGCCTGCGTCCGATGCCGAGCACCGCGCCGGCCGCGCCCAGGACGGCCAGGACGGCGGCGCCCACCGACAGTCCGGTCATCGCGCCCAGACCGTCACCGGCCGAGCGCTCGAACTCGGCCTCCTCCTGGGTCAGGGCCTTGGCGAGGTTGTCGTCGACGCTGTCGAAGCACTCGCCCGTCGCGTCCTTGGTGCCGATGACCCGCTGCAGCGCCTCCTCGTAGTTGCCGTTGTCGTCCTGCGCGCGGGCCGCGGTGTGGCGCTGCTTCCACACCTGCATGTTGCCCTCGGCCGCGGTCACCGGCTTCTTGCCGCTGCTGTCGTCGGCCAGCTTCGACGCCTCGGCCAGGCCCTTGCCGAGGGTGTCCATGTCCCTGCCGAAGTCGTAGTCGTACGCGTCGTAGGTGACCTCCTGGCCCTGGGCGTTCTTCTTGACGACCGTCTCCGCGCCGCGGGCCACCAGCGTCAGGTTCTCGTTGCCGCGCGCCTTCAGGGAGGCGATCCGGGCGTCGTGCAGCACGTTCAGCGAACGGACACCGTGGTCGTAGGAGTCTTCGAGGCCCGCGCGCGCGACGGTGTGGCCGACGACCAGCCACAGCAGCACCACCGTGGCCGTCGCGGTGGCGGCGACCAGGCCGTGGTTGAGGACCCGGTTGGTGCGCCGGTAGTTGCGGTGCTGGGCCCAGGCGAGCCCGGCGAGTGCCAGGACGCCCAGGCCGATCGCGGCCCACGGGTAGGGCGTGGCGTCGGCGTAGTCGGCGCGCAGCCGCTGGTTCTCGCTGGTGTAGAGGTTCTGCGCCTTCGGGAGCATCTGCTCCTGCATCTTCTCGTTGGCGTAGCGCAGATAGGCGCCGCCGACCGGGAAGCCCTGGCGGTTGTACGTACGGGCCCGCTCCACCAGGCCCTTGTACTCCGGCAGCAGGGTGTTGAGCTCGGCCACGGTCTTGGCGGCGGGGGAGTCCGGGTCGGAGTTCGAGGCCGCCTTGACCAGACCGGTCGCGGCCAGGTCGATGTCCTTCTCGTACCGCTTCCGGGAGGTTGCCGTTTCCTGGCCGCCGGCGAGGAAGCCGCTGGAGGCCGTGGTGTTGGCGTCGGCCAGGTAGCGGTAGATATCGGCGGCGGCGTTGCTGAGCGGCTGGCTCTTGTGCAGCACGTCGTCCGCGGCGGCGGCCCGCTCCTCGGTCTGCCAGGCGGTCACCGCGCCGAAGAGGACGACGAGCAGGGCGAGCGCCGCGCCGATGATGCGCAGCCGGCCCGGTTCGGTGGTGGCGGCCGCGCGCACCTGGTCGAAACCCTCCGCGAAGGCGGTACGACGGGCGGGCGCCGGGTCCGGCACGGAGGTGGGCGGGGGCGCCTGCGGGGCCGGTGCCGGGGGTCCCGGCTGCGGCGGGCCGGCCGGCATCGTGGGCACCCCGGAACCCGGTGGTGCCGCACTGCTCTTCGGCGGGTGTGTCACCGTTTGACCTCCCCCATGGTCATCCCTCGCCGCAAGTATCGCTGCCGGGACCGACATCCGCACCGGGCTTCACTGGATCTTGATCGGATCGCAGCGGATCGCCTGCCGGCCGCTCCGCGTTCTGCACCACCCCTTGCCCATGAATACGCCGCCGGAATCGGTTCGGTTCCCCCCGGGGGGCGCGTAGGGTCGCCGTCGTGCGCGGGCTACGTGTGGTGATGATCGGCGGAACGTCCAACACCGGCAAGTCCACGGTCGCCGGGGCGATCGCCGACCGGCTGGGCTTCGAGCATCGCTCGACGGACCTGCTGGCGAGACACCCGGGGCGCCCCTGGCGCACGCCGGAGCGGGAGGTGCCGCCGCATGTGGCCGAGCACTACGCGACGCTCGGCGTCGACGAGTTGATCGGCTCGGTCCTCGCCCACTACGAGGGTCTGTGGCCCCGGATCGAGGAGCTGGTCACGGCGCACGCCACCGGACCGGGCCTGGTCCTGGAGGGCTCCGCGCTGTGGCCGGAGCGGGTCGTCACACTGGACGCCCCGCACACCGCCGCCGTGTGGCTCACCGCCGGCGAGGACGTCGTACGCGCCCGGATCCGTGCGGGCGGGCGCTATGACGAGGCGTCGGAGGGGGAGCGGGCGCTGATGGACAAGTTCCTGGCCCGGAGCGTGCGGTACCAGGAGCTCATGGTGGAGGCGGTCGACCGGCTGGGACTGCCCCGCGTCGACGTCGGGAACGGCAGGTCCGTCCCTGAGGTCGTCGACGCGGTGCTCGCTCAGGCCTCGTAGTACGCCCGCGTCCTCGCCTGTACCTTCGGGGGCGCCCCCGCCCGGTCCAGACCGAGGAGCGCGGCACCCAGGACCGGGCTCGCCGTCACCACCTGGGGTACGGCCTTCGGGGCCCGGTCCGCCAGGAGCTCCCGCACACCGTCGTCCAGTTGGGGGTGGCGGGCGGCCAGGACGCTGCCGCCGAGCAGGACCGGGGTCTCCTCGTCGAGGAGGTCGAGGCGGGTCAGGGCCACCGTGGCCATGGACACCACCTCGTCGGCCAGGCGGTCGACGAGCGAGCGGGCCACCCGGTCGCCGGCGGCCGCCGTGGCGAAGAGCACCGGGGTCAGTTCGTGGCGGCGGGCGGGGGCGATCTCCTCCAGGTGCAGGGCCTCGATGAGGGCGTACATCGACGGCAGCCCGAAGTGCCCCGGGAGCACGCGCGCGAGGTCGGTGTCGGCACCCCGCCCGTCCTCCGCGCGGGCCGCGTGCCACAGCGCCTCCTCCGCGAGGCCCCAGCCGCCGCCCCAGTCGCCGGAGATCCGGCCGAGGGCGGGGAAGCGGGCGGTACGGCCGTCGGGGCGCATGCCGACGCAGTTGATGCCCGCGCCGCACACCACGGCGACCCCGCGCGGTTCGGTGACCCCGGCCCGCAGGATCGCGAAGGTGTCGTTGCGGACCTCCACGTCCGGGCCCCACGCGCGCGCGTGCAGCGCCGCCGCCAACTGCCGCTCCTCCACGGGGAAGTCGGCGTTGGCGAGGCACGCCGAGACGTGCTCCACCGACGTCACCCCGGCCGCGGCGAAGGCCCGCCCGACCGCGTCGGCGACGGTGTCCACGGCCGCCTCGACGCCCACCACCGGCGGCCGGAACCCGCCGCCGCGGGCCGTGGCGAGGACGCTTCCGTCGGCCGCCACGACCGCGACGTCGGTCTTGCTGTTGCCCGCGTCGACGGCGAGGACGCATGCGTTCAGGCCCACGCGAGATGCTCCCGGTTGTGTGCGATCAGTCGGTCGGTGAGGCCCTCGGCGTACTCGTACTGGCCGACGAGGGGGTGCGCGAGCAGCGCCTTGAAGACCCGGTCCCGGCCGCCGCGCAGAGCCGCCGCCAGCGCCAGGTCCTCGTAGGCCGTCACGTGTGCCATCAGCCCCGCGAGCAGCGGGTCCATGGCCGGCACCGCCAGCGGGGCCGGCCCGTTCGGGCCCACCGCCGCCTGCACCTCGATCACCGCGTCGCCGGGCAGGAAGGGCAGCGTGCCCCGGTTGAGGGTGTTGACCACCTGGTAGGGGCTGCCGCCCCCGCCGAGCAGCCCGGCGGCGAGATCCACCGCCGCCTCCGAGTAGTAGGCGCCGCCCCGCTTGGCGAGCAGCTCCGGCTTCTCGTCCAGGGCGGGGTCGCCGTACATCGTCAGCAACTCCCTCTCCATCGCCGCCACTTCGGCGGCCCGGGACGGCTTGGTGCCGAGCTCCCGTACGACCTCGTCATGCGCGTAGAAGTAGCGCAGGTAGTACGACGGGACCACGCCGAGCAGGTCAAGGAGCGGGCGCGGCAGGTGCAGGTCGCCGGCGATCGTGTCGCCGTGCCCGGTGAGCAGCTTGGGCAGCACGTCCTCGCCCTCGGGGCCGCCGAGCCGTACCCCGGTCTCCCAGGTGAGGTGGTTGAGGCCCACGTGGTCGAGGTGGATGTCGGCGGGGGCGACGCCGAGCAGCCCGGCGAACTTCCGCTGGAAGCCGATCGCCACGTTGCACAGCCCGACCGCCTTGTGCCCGGCCTGGAGCAGCGCGCGGGTGACGATCCCGACGGGGTTGGTGAAGTCGATGATCCAGGCATCCGGGTTGGTCCGGCGGACCCGTTCGGCGATGTCGAGGACCACCGGGACCGTGCGCAGCGCCTTGGCGAGGCCGCCCGCGCCGGTCGTCTCCTGGCCGACGCAGCCGCACTCCAGGGGCCAGGTCTCGTCCTGCTGCCGAGCCGCCTGGCCGCCGACCCGCAGTTGCAGGAGCACGGCGTCGGCGCCGTCCACGCCCGCGTCCAGGTCGGACGTGGTGACGATACGGCCGTCGTGGCCCTGCTTGGCGAAGATGCGCCGGGCGAGACCGCCGACCAGCTCCAGGCGGTCTGCGGCCGGGTCGACGAGGACAAGTTCCTCGACGGGCAGGGTGTCCCGCAGCCGGGCGAAGCCGTCGATGAGTTCGGGGGTGTAGGTCGAGCCTCCGCCGACCACGGTGAGTTTCACTGAAGGTTGCCTCGCTTCCGGGCGTGGGGAGCGGTGATCATCGGCCGGGGGTCCGGGGGTTGTCCCCCGGGGAGATACCGCATATCCGGTTAACCCTTCACTCCGGTCAGCGTGACGCCCTCGACGAACGCCTTCTGCGCGAAGAAGAACACGAGGATCACGGGGGCCATGACCAGCACGGTCGCGGCCATGGTGAGGTTCCAGTCGGTGTGGTGCATGCCCTTGAAGGACTCCAGGCCGTAACTCAGCGTCCAGGCGTTCTGGTTCTCCGAGGCGTAGATCTGCGGGCCGAAGTAGTCGTTCCAGGCGTAGAAGAACTGGAACAGGGCCACGGCCGCGATCCCGGGCTTGGCCATGGGGATGACGACCTTCAGCAGGGTGCGGAAGTCGCCGCAGCCGTCGACCTTCGCCGCGTCCACGTACTCGTTCGGGATCGTCATCAGGAACTGCCGGAGCAGGAAGATCGAGAACGCGTCCCCGAACGCCATCGGGATGATCAGCGGCCACAGGGTGCCCGACAGACCGAGCTGCTTCGCCCAGAACAGGTACATCGGGATGATGACCACCTGGGGCGGCAGCATCATCATCGAGATCACCAGCATCAGGGAGAGGTTGCGGCCGCGGAAGCGGAACTTGGCGAGCGCGTACGCCACCGGGATCGACGACACGACCGTAAGGACTGTTCCCAGTCCCGCGTAGACCAGCGTGTTGCGCCACCAGGTCAGAAAGCCCGGGGTGTCGAAGACCCGCCTGTAGTTGCCCCACTCCCAGGTGTGCGGGATCAGATCGCGGCTGAGGGCCTGGGTGTCGCTCATCAGCGAGGTCAGGAACACGAACACGAAGGGCAGGGTGAAGAAGAGGGCGGCGGCGAGACCGAGGGAGTGGATCGCGACCCACTCCAGGGCGGCCTTCCGCCGGGCCGTGCGCTCGGCGGGCGAGGCCGGGGTCTTCAACTCCACCGGCCGGTCCAGTACTTGGGTCATGGTCAGTCACCTGCCTGGATGAGACCGCCCCGGCGCCGCATCAGGAACGCGGTGAACACCATCGACAGGGCGAAGAGGACGAGGGCGACGACACACGCGGAGCCGTAGTCGAAGCGCTGGAAGCCGAGGTTGTAGACGAGCTGGGGGAGGGTCAGCGTGGACTTCTCCGGGTAGCCGGGCTCGAACTGCGTACCCGCTCCCTGGATCACCCCCGAGGCGACCTTCCCGGCGATCAAGGGCTGTGTGTAGTACTGCATGGTCTGGATCACGCCGGTGACGACGGCGAACATCACGATCGGCGAGATGTTGGGAAGGGTGACGAACCGGAAGCGCTGCCACGCCGACGCCCCGTCCAGCTCGGCGGCCTCGTACTGCTCCGTCGGCACGTCGAGCAGCGCGGCCATGAAGATGACCATCAGGTCGCCGATGCCCCACAGGGCGAGCAGGGTGAGCGCCGGCTTCGACCAGGTGGGGTCGTTGAACCAGCCGGGGGCCGGGATGCCGACCTTCTCCAGGATCGAGTTGACCGGTCCGGTACCGGGGTTGAGGAGGAACGCGAACGCCATGGTGGCCGCGACGGGCGGGGCCAGGTACGGCAGGTAGAACAGGGTGCGGAAGACACCCGTACCCGTCTTGATCTTCGTGATGAGCAGGCCGATCCCGAGGCCGAAGACGACCCGGAGGGAGACCATCACCACGACCAGCCACAGGGTGTTGCGCAGGGCCGGCCAGAAGAAGGGGTAGTCCTTGAAGACGTAGGTCCAGTTCTTCGTCCCGCTCCAGGTCGGCGGCTTGAAGCCGTCGTAGTGCATGAACGAGAAGTAGACCGTGGAGATCAGCGGGTACGCGAAGAAGACCGTGAAGCCGATCAACCAGGGCGACATGAAGGCGATCGTGCGAAGCGCCGACCTGCGGCGCTTCGACGCCAGAGTGATCGTGGCCATTACTTCGCCTGCGCGATGTCCGTGTCGATCTGCTTGGCCGCGCCGGCGAGGCCCTTCTTCAGGTCGGTGACCTTGCCGCTCTCGTAGGCGTAGCCGAGGTCCTGAATGGTGGTGAGGTACACACCGCCGTTGATCGAGGACGGGGCGGTCGTCGAGTTCGGGTTCGCGGCGATGTCGAGGAAGGTCTTGAAGCGCGGGTCGTACTTCAGCTTCGGGGACTTCAGGGCCGCGAGCGTCGAGGGCACGTTGTGGATGGCGTTGGAGAAGCCGACCACCGCGTCCGTGTCCGTGGTGATGTACTTCAGGAACTCCCAGGCCGCGTTCTGCTGGGTGCTGTTGGCGGCGATGCCGGCGATGGTGCCGGTGATGTAGCCCTTGCCGTACTGGTCCGCCTGGTCGTCGGGGACGGGCAGCGGGGCGACGCCGATGTCGAAGGCGGGCTTGGCGTCCACGGCCATGCCCAGGCGCCACTCACCGTCGAGCTGCATGGCGACCTGGCCGGTCTGGAAGGGGTGCTTGGGGCCCCACTCGTCGCCGAGCCCCGCGCGGTACTTCTCCAGCTTCTTGTAGCCGCCGAGTTCGTCGACGAGCTTCTTCTGGAGGGTGAAGGCGGCGGAGACGGCCGGGTCGGTGGCGACCGTGGACTTGCCCGACTTGTCGAAATAGGTGGGCGAGAACTGGCCCATGTAGTGCTCGGTCGTGGTCTCCCAGCCGTGGTAGTCCGGCATGAACCCGAGCTGCTTGTACGAGTCGCCCTGGGCGATCGTCAGCTTCTTGGCGTCGGCCTCGAACTCGGACCACGTCTTGGGCGGCGAGGTGATGCCCGCCTTCTCGAACGCCGTCTTGTTGTAGTAGAGCCCGTACGCGTCGCCGAGCAGCGGCGCGGCACAGCGGTCGCCGTCGAACTGCGTGTACTGGTTCATCGCGGCCGGGAACGTCTTGTCCGGGTCGACGCCCGCCTTCTTGAAGAACGGGTTCAGGTCGACCAGCGCGCCCGAGGAGCAGAACTTGCCCACGTTGTTCGTGGTGAACGACGAGATGACGTCCGGGGCCTTGTCGCCGCCGGTGCGCAGCGCCTGGTTGATCTTGTCGTCCGTCATGTTGCCGACGACGTTGACGTGGATGTTGGGGTGCGCCTTCTCGAAACCGGCGACCAGCGCCTTCACTCCCGCCACCTCGGAGTCCGCGCTCCAGGCGTGCCAGAAGTTGATGGTGGTCTCCTTCGACGCGTCGTCGTCGGCGCCGGAGGAGGACTGGCCGGTACAGGCCGTGGTGACGAGCACCGCGGACACGGTCAGGGCAAAGGCCGCTTTTAGGGCGGCTGAGGGTATGGCGGAGGAGGTGACTGTGCGCATGACGGGGTCTCCCAGGGACGGGCGGTGAGATGAGGGTGTGGGGGAGTACGGGGGTCAGCGCGAGGTGTCGAAGACCTCGTCGCGGGTGGCCGCCAGCGCGCTCTCCAGCGCGCCGCGCAGCACGGGGTGTTCACGGACGTCGCCGACGACCAGCCGGGGCCGGGACGCTGCCAGTTCCTCCAGCTCGGCCTGGATGAGGGCGCGCAGGGCGTCGCCGCCGGCGGTGAGCGAGGCACCGCTGAGGACGACGAGTTCGGGGTCGAGGACGGAGACGAGGGAGGCGAGACCGGTGGCCAGGCGGGTGGCGTAGGTCTCCAGGAGCAGCCGGTTCAGGGCGGTGTCCTCGGTGGCGGCACGCTCGACGAGGGCGGCGGCGACCTCGGCGTACGGCCCCGAGGGGATGTCCGCCATACCGAGCTCGCGGGCGAGGTCCGGGATGGCCTGGGAGCCCGCGAGCTCCTGATAGCCGCCGCTGTTGGCTTTGGTCACCTGCCGCACCAGGGGCGCTCCGGGAACCGGCAGGAAACCCACCTCTCCCGCGCCCCCCGTCCAGCCGCGGTGCAGCCGTCCGCCGAGGACCAGGGCGGCACCGAGACCGCCCTCGTTCCACAGCAACACGAAGTCCTCGTGGCCGCGGGCCGCCCCGAGCCGTTGTTCGGCCACGGCGACGAGGTTGACGTCGTTCTCGTACTCGACCGGCATCGGCAGCGCGGCGGCGAGTTCGTCGAGGAGGGTCGGGGTGTGCCAGCCGGGCAGGTGGGAGGCGTAGCGCAGCCGGCCCGTGCCCGGGTCGAAGGCGCCCGGGGTGCCGATGACGAGCCGGTGGACGTCACCGCGGGCCAGGCCCGCCGCCTTCACCGCGCCGTCGAGGGCGTCGGTGACCTGCCGTACGACGGGCTGGGCAGGCCGGCGTCCCGGGGTCGGCAGTTCGTAGGAACCCACCGTGCGGCCGGTGATGTCGGCGACCGCGGCGAGGATGCGCTCGGGGGTGACGTCGAGCCCGGCGGCGTACCCGGCGCTCGGGTCGACCTCGTAGAGCTGGGCGTTCGGGCCCGGCCTGCCCTCGGTGGTACCGGTGGCGAGCACGAGCCCCGACGCCTCCAGGCGGGCCAGGAGCTGGGACGCGGTCGGCTTGGAGAGGCCGGTGAGCTTGCCGATCCGCGTCCGGGAGAGGGGTCCGTGCTCCAGCAGGAGGTCGAGCGCGGCACGGTCGTTCATGGCGCGGAGTGTGCGTGGTGTGCCTGCCATGGTGCCCCTCTCCGTGACTGCCGGACGACTTTACTGTCCGGCGACTGTTAGGAAGGTTTCCTATCGGATGCACGGAACATAGGTCTGGACCACCTGTCCGTCAAGGGGGGAACGACAAACCGCCCCCGCAGGAAACGGAGTCGTTACCTGCGGGGGCGGTCAAGGGGCCTGGGGGGGCCTACCTGACGTCGATGTAGTCACCGGCGGCCGTCGCCGCGCCGGTGGTGGCCGTACCCGCGAAGACGTAGCGGTAGTAGCCGTCCTTGGTGGCCTTCGTCGTCGTCTTGAGGGCGCCGCCGGTCCCGGACGTCACCGTCTTGACAGCCGAGTACGTGGTCGAGCCCTTGGCCCGGAACTGGAGGGTGGCCTTCTGGGAGATGTAACCCGAGTACCTCCCGGTCTCCCAGTCGGCCCGGGTCAGCTTGCCGGTGACCGTGATGGTCCCGCCCTTCTTCACCGGCTCGGGCGACGCGTCGGCGGTGAGCTTGGCGGCGCGCTTGATCTGGACGCCGCTGCCGAGGGGGCCCCATGCGTCGTAGTTGTAGCCGAGGCTGATGTGACCGTCCGAGTCGTCGTCGTCCTGGTCGATCTTGCTGTAGACACCGGCCGCCTTCCAGGTGGTGGCGTCCGAGGCCGAGTACAGGAAGGCCTCGGGGTCGATCGCCAGGGTCTCCTTGCACGACTCGGTGACGGTGGTGTCCGTCGTCGCGGTCGTGGTGCAGGTGGGCACGGCCTCGGGGTCGATCTCGTTCGCCATCCTGCTGAGCGTGCCCCGGTAGAGCAGGACGCCGGCGAAGGTGGTCTTGTAGTCGACCGTCAGGTCGGAGGGGCGGGTGAGGGTGTACGTCACCGGCACCTTCACGGTGGCGGTGGTGCCGATCACGATCGCCTTGCCGCCGTTGACCGTGACGGCGGAGAAGACCAGGTCGGGCGAGGTGGCCGCGGACGCGGCGGGCGCGACCAGGCCGGTCAGGGCCAGGGCACCGGACGCGGCGATGCCGATGGCGAGCTTTCTCATGTGTTTCCCCACATTCGAAACGGGCCCCTGGGCGTTGCGCTCCAGAACAAGGGCCCGTTGTGTGGGTGACGTTAGATGATCACACTCGTGGGCGGGATGCGCCGATCTTGTGAAGACGGTGAGAGTTCGGGCTACTTCGGCGCGGGACGCTGGACCGGTGCCGACACGAGCGGGGAGGCCGCTGCCGACTGCGGGGAGTCCGAGTTGGAGAAGACCGACGGGGCCGCGACCGCCGCGGCCGGGTCTGCGGGCTCCTCCTCGGCGAGGACGGTCGCGCCGCCGACGATGCGGATGTCCGCCGCGTCGAAGGCGCGCTTGATGCGCCAGCGCAGCTCGCGCTCGACCGTGAGGGACTTGCCGGGCATCGTCTTGGCGGAGACCCGCACGACCATGGAGTCCAGCAGGACGCTGTCCAGGCCGAGGACCTCGATCGGGCTCCACAGGAGCTCGTTCCAGGGCTCCTCCTTGCTCATCTTCTCGGCGACCTCGGCCAGCACCCGCTTGACCTTGTCGAGGTCCTCGGAGGCCCGCACGGTCACGTCCACGCCGGCCGTCGCCCAGCCCTGGGAGAGGTTGCCGATGCGCTTGACCTCGCCGTTGCGGACGTACCAGATCTCGCCGTTGTCACCGCGCAGCTTGGTCACCCGGAGGCCGACCTCTATGACCTCGCCGGACGCCACGCCCGCGTCGATGGTGTCGCCGACGCCGTACTGGTCCTCCAGGATCATGAAGACGCCGGAGAGGAAGTCCGTGACGAGGTTGCGGGCGCCGAAACCGATCGCCACACCCGCGACACCGGCCGACGCCAGCAGCGGGGCCAGGTTGATCTCGAAGGCGCCGAGGATCATCAGGGCCGCGGTGCCCAGGATGGCGAAGCTGGCCACCGAGCGCAGCACCGAACCGATCGCCTGGGAGCGCTGGTGACGGCGCTCGTTGTTGACGAGCAGACCGCCGATCGAGGTGCCGTCGACCGCCTGGGCGGTGCGGTTCATCCGGTCGATCAGCTTGGTGATGGCCCGCCGCACGACCATTCTCAGCACGCCGGCGATCACCAGGATCAGCAGGACCCGCAGACCGATCGCCAGCCAGGTCGACCAGTTCTGCTCGACCCAGCTCGCGGCGTTGGTCGCGCTCTCCTGGGCGTCCTGGAGACTCGGCACGGCCGGCGTCGACGTCTCCGAGGGGGACGGCGACGGCGACGGACTCGCGGCCAGTAGGACGGCGGACAAGGACACGGCAGGTACCTCCAGGTGCTGCGTCTGCCTCCGGTGCGGCGGTCAAGGTCACGAAAAGGTCACCGGTAAAGCAGGCTCACCACACTAACGGTGCATCGTGTGTGGATCGTTGCGATGTTCAGGGGAGAGACGGCTCTCACCTGGGGAGGAAGAAAGGTGTGGTCGAAAACACTCCCAGCCCGTTACCGGGACATGGTGGCGTTTCTCCCGGCAGAGAGGGGAGACTGACTGCAGTTCGTCCCGGCGCGAGCCACGCGCCGCCGACGCCCAAGGAGGCATCCGTGCCGCATGTCCTGGTACTCAACGCGTCGTACGAGCCCCTCGGCGTCGTACCGCTCCGCCGCGCGCTCGTCCTCGTCCTGGAGAACAAGGCGGTCTCCCTCGAGGAATCCGGCGCCTACATGCACAGCGCGACCGTCACAGTCCCCGCACCCAGCGTGGTCCGGCTCAAGCGATTCGTGCGGGTTCCCTATCGGGGGCCCGTCCCTCTCACCCGCAGGGCGCTCTTCGCCCGCGACGGGGGCCGGTGCATGTACTGCGGTGGCGTCGCAACCAGCGTCGACCACGTCATCCCGCGCAGCCGCGGGGGCAAGCACGTCTGGGACAACGTGGTGGCGTCCTGCCGGCGCTGCAACCACGTGAAGGCCGACCGGCACCTGTTCGAAATCGGCTGGCGGCTGCGCCACAAACCCGCCCCACCCACCGGTCTGGCCTGGCGCATCATCGGCACCGGGCACAGGGACCCGCGCTGGCTGCCGTACTTGCAGCCGTACGGCGCGGAGGACGCCATGGCCCGGATCGACGGCATCCCAGCTTGACGGCGATCCGGGCCTTCGTGTTGCCGCACGCGGCGGCTCGGATCCGACCCCGGAGGTCCCCCGTGCCTCCGGGGCCGGACGGTCAGGGGGTCACGTGTACCTGAGTTCCGCCGGCCGCAGCGAGCGGCGCAGCAGGGGCAGCGAGGTGGCGGCGGCCAGCAGACAGGCCGCGTACACCCCGAGGGGGACCAGGAGGGCGGCGTACGGCAGCGTCGTCGCCGTGTCCCGCGAGGCCAGCGAGGTGTACCAGACGCTGATCGCCGTGCCGCCGACGCCGGCGACCACCACCGCGGGGGCCAGCGGCAGCGCGGTCTCCAGGATCAGCGCCCTCGCCAGTACTCGGTACGGCACCCCCGCGGCGACCTGCGCGGCCAGCCCCCGGCGCCGGGTGGCCAGGGACTCCACGGTGCCGACGGCCAGCCCCGTCAGGACCAGCGCGAGGGCGACGAGGATCGCGGCGCCCGTCAGGTCGATGCCGGTCGTGTAGTAGCCCATGTCCGTCGACAGCGTGCCCTCGCGGCGCATGGAGCGCAGGGTGGCGAGCAGCACCTGCCGTACGCCCACGAAGCCGGCCCCCACGACCGTCACCAGCAGCACCGAGGCGTGGGTACGGGCCGCAGCCCAGGGATCGTCCCGCAGCCGTTCCGCCGCGATCAGCAGCGCGGGGCTCTGGGCGCGGGCGGCCAGGGTCTTGCCCAGCCGCCGGGCTGTCGTACCGGCCAGCGACACCGTCGCGAACCCGACGACCAGGACGACGGCGAACAGCGCCGGCGGACCGAGGGCCACCTCGACGGGGCCGCCGAGGAACGAGGACAAGCCGACGAACAGCGCCGTGACCCCGAGCAGCCCGATCACCACCCGCAGGGCCCGTCCCGGACCCCACATCGGCCGCACCCGCCGTACCCAGCCCAGGGGCGAGGCCACCACCCGCCGCAGCGACAGCATGCTCACGGCCGCGCCCAGCACCGGTACGGCCACGGGGAGCAGGGCGACGCCGGCCCAGGTGAGGGCGCCGGGCCGCTCCCACAGGTGCAGCAGCAGCGGTACGCACACGGCCATGGCCGCCACCGAGCCCGCCAGACAGGCCGGCCCCGACTCCAGAGCCGCGATCCGGCGCACCTGCCACGGCCCGGCCCCCGCGAGCCGCAGCGCGGCCAGCCGCCGGTCCCGGTGCACCGCGCCGATCCGCGCGCACTGCCCGAGGAAGCCGAGCACCGGGATCAGCAGCAGCACGGCCACAGCACTCACGTTGCGCCGGTCGCTCTCGGAGTCGAGCAGCCCGGCTCCGACGGACACGGAGTAGTGGCCGTGCAGCGAGTTCAGCGCGAAGACGGCCAGTGCGATCACGGTCGCGAGCGCCGCCCCGACGGCCGTGAGCCCGACCCGCCACCACTCCCTCCGGTCGGAACCTCGGGTGAGCAGATAGGCCATCCGGAGGTCGGCGCCCGGACGCGTCCTCGAGGCGCTGGTGGCGGTGGTCATGCCGTCACCCCCGCCGGAACGACGGCCCCGTCGGCCATCCGCACCTCGCGGTCCGCGTACGCCGCCACCTGGGCGTCGTGGGTGATCAGCAGGACCGCCGTGCCGGACTCGCGGGCCGTGTGGACCAGGGCCGTCATGACCTGCTCGCTCGCCAGGGAGTCCAGCGCGCCGGTCGGCTCGTCCGCGAAGACGATCTTCGGGCCGGTGATCAGGGCGCGGGCCAGCGCGGTCCGCTGGGCCTGCCCGCCACTCATCTCGCCGGGCCGCAGCCCGGCCTGGCCGCGCACTCCGAACCGCTCCAGCCACTCACCGGCCCGCGTGTGGGCGTCGGCGCGAGACAGGCCCGCGAGCAGCAGCGGCAGCGCCACGTTGTCGAGCGCCGTCAGCTCCGGGATGAGCTGTCCGAACTGGAAGACCACGCCGAACTCCGTACGGCGCAGCTCGCTCAGCCGCTTCTCTGGCAGCCGGTCCAGGCGCTCCCCGCCGTAGGACACCGAACCGGCGTCCGGGCCGACGATCCCGGCCAGGCAGTGCAGCAGCGTCGACTTCCCGCTGCCGCTGGTGCCGGTGACGGCGAGGATCTCGCCGGCGTCCAGCCGGACCGAGGCGCCGCGCAGGGCCTTTGTCTGGCCGTACGCCTTGACGAGACCGCGCCCTTCGAGAAGTGGCACCGCTGTGTCCCCCTTGGTGTTCATGCCGAGTCGACCTCCGCGGTCAAAGTGGTGAGCCGGGCCGCCGTGGTGCTCATCCAGCGGAGGTCGGCGTCGAGGTGGTTGAGGGCGTAGTCCGCCGAGAGCACGGTCGCTAGGTCGGCCCCTTCGGCGGTCTTGACCGCCGTGAGCTCCCGCATCCGCGCCATGTGGGCGGCACGCTGGGCCCGCAGGTAGGCGTCCGGGTCGCCACCGGCCAGGATCGAGACGACGACCTTGGCGAAGATCTCGTTGGTCACGAAGGGCGCGGGCGGGGCGATCTGCCCGGTCCACTCGGCCAGTTCCCGCGTGCCCGCCTCGGTCGAGCGGTACCTGGTGCGCTCCGGGCCGCCGTCGGAGTCCGTGCCGTCGACCTCGGCGAGACCGTCCCGGACCAGGCGCTGGAGGGTCGTGTAGACCTGCCCGTAGGCCACTGGACGGGCCTCGGGGAAACGGTCGTCGTGGCGTCGCTTGAGGTCGTAGCCGTGGCTCGGCCCTCCGGCGAGCAGCCCCAGCAGGATGTGGCGGATGCTCATGGCGCTGAGTATGCACCATGTACATGTACTGAGTGAATAGTGATCACTGGGCAATCGGTGGCAGATCACACTGGACGGGAACGGCGAAGCCGCGGAACATGACGAAAAGCACGTTCTCCCCTCCGGTACGTCTGTCCTCGCGTCCTGTGGGTAGGGCTGCGGTAACCCCCGTCGTCGTACTCGACAAGGAGGCCCCCGTGGCCGCATCGGCACCCCTTCTGCTCCCGGCCCTGTCCAAACCCGAGGCGCCCGCTGAGCACTTCTTCTGTGTCTTCAGCGCCGAGGGCGCCTGCACCGAGACCCCGCTCACCAGCGAACCACCCCTGCCCGACGCCGAGCAGCCCCTCACCAGCGAGCCGCCGCTCGCCGACGCCGCCCCCCTGACCAGCGAGTCCGACGCTTACCTGGAGCCGTAGATGGTGGCGCCCCCCGGTCCGGAGCTGTCCCGGCTCGCCGAGTCGTACGGCATCGCCACCTCCTACCAGCCCTCCCCGGACCGTACGGTCGCCGCCTCCGCCAACGCCGTCACGCTGGCCCTGGCCGCCCTCGGCGTCGACGCGGGCGACCCGGCCGCCGCGCTCGCGGCCCGGGAGCGCGAACTGCGCGCGCGCCTGCTGCCGCCGACGGTGGTGTGCTGGAGCGGCAGCCCGCCCGCCTTCGTCGACGACCTGCCCGAGGGCACCCTGCTGCGCGTCGAGACCGAACAGGGCGAGACCCGCGCCGCCGCCGACCAGCTCCCGCCCGGCGTCCACCGGCTGACCGCCACCGCCCCCGACGGCCGCATCGCCGACGCCCACCTGATCGTGGCCCCGCCGCGGCTGCCCGCGCCGCCCGGGCGGTCGTACGGACTCCTCGTCCAGCTCTACTCCCTGCTCTCGCACCGCTCCTGGGGCATGGGCGACCTCGGCGACCTCACCGAACTGACCTCCTGGGCGGGGCGCGCCCTCGGCGCCGGCTTCGTCCAGGTCAACCCGCTGCACGCGGCCGTACCCGGCGCCCCCACCGACCCGTCCCCCTACCGGCCGTCCTCGCGCCGCTTCCCCGACCCGGTGCACCTGCGGATCGAGGACATCCCCGAGTACGCCCAGGTCGCGGACTCCGACCGGCTGCGGACCCTGCGCGAGCGAGCCGAGCGGCTGCGCGAGTCCGTGCTGGCGAAGGGCGCCCTGATCGACCGGGACGCGGTGTGGGAGCTGAAGCGGGAGGCGCTCGAACTCGTCCGGGAGGTCCCCCTCGGTCCCGGCCGCCGCGCCGCCTACGCCGACTATCTCGTCGAGGGCGGCCAGGAGCTGGAGGACCACGCGACCTGGTGCGCGCTGGCCGAGGCGCACGGTTCGGACTGGCGCGGCTGGCCGGTCGGCCTCCGTGACCCGCGATCCGCCGAAACGGCGCGCGCCCGCGGCGAGTTGCTGGACCGCGTCGACTTCTACTGCCGCCTCGCCTGGCTCACCGAGAGCCAGCTCGGCGCCGCTCAGCGGACCGCACGGGAGGCGGGGATGCCGCTGGGCGTCGTCCACGACCTCGCCGTGGGTGTGCATCCCGAGGGCGCGGACGCGTGGGCCCAGCAGGCGTACTTCGCGGCCGGGATGTCCGTGGGAGCGCCTCCGGACGCCTTCAACGCGCGCGGCCAGGACTGGGGGCTGCCGCCGTGGCGCCCGGACCGGCTGGCGGAGTCGGGGTACGCGCCGTACCGCCAGCTGCTGCGGGCCCTCTTCCGGTACGCCGGCGCACTGCGCATCGACCACGTCATGGGCCTGTTCCGGCTGTGGTGGGTCCCGCAGGGGCAGCCGCCGACGGAGGGCACCTACGTCCGCTACGACGCGGAGGCGATGCTCGCCGTGCTCGTCCTGGAGGCGTCGCGGGCCGGTGCGGTGGTGATCGGCGAGGACCTCGGCACCGTCGAGCCCGGTGTGCGGGAGACGCTGCGCGAGCGCGGGGTGCTCGGCACGTCCGTGCTGTGGTTCGAGCGGGACTGGGAGGGCGACGGGCGTCCGCTGCCGCCCGAGGCGTGGCGCGCGGACTGTCTGGCGACGGCGACCACGCACGACCTGCCGCCCACGGCCGCACGTCTGACCGGGGAGCACGTAGAGCTCCGGGACAGCCTCGGCCTGCTGACCCGGCCGCTGGAGGAGGAACGCGCGGAGGCCGCCGCGGACACCGGGGAGTGGCTGGAGCTGCTGGCCCGGCTCGGACTGCTGCACGGCACGGGCGGCGGCGCCGACCCCTCCTCGGAGGAGGCGCAGATCCAGGCCGTCCACCGGTACCTGCTGCGCACCCCGGCCCGCATGGTCGGGGTCTGGCTGCCGGACGCGGTGGGCGACCGTCGGCCGCAGAACCTGCCGGGGACGTGGGACCAGTACCCGAACTGGCGGTTGCCGATCGCGGACGGGGAGGGGCGGGCGGTGACGCTGGAGGACCTGGCGGGGTCGCCCCGGCTGCACGCGTTGGTGGAGGTGCTGCGGGCGCCGTAGCGGTGGGCGCCGGTACGTCCGGGGCGCCTCATACGGCACCCCGGACGCGCGGCCCGAACCGCCGTTGGATACTTTGGCTCCGTGGACAAGAAGAACGCCCTGCGCGCCGGCGCCCTGGTGGCCGGTACGACGCTGATGATGCTGCTCATGTCGTCCCCCGCCTCCGCGCTGACCCGCGACGACGGCGACGACCCCGGCACGGGCCTGAGCGTCATCGAGACGCTGGGCCTCTTCGTCGTGGCCCCGCTCGTGCTGTTCGGGGTCATCGCCGGCCTGGTGATGGTCCTGGACAAGTCCAAGGAAGAGCACCGGGTGACCAGCCGCAACATCCGCACCAAGCCCGCCGAGACCGAGGCCAAGGCCGGCTCGAAGGCCTGAGCCCGCCTTCCCGGGGCGCCGACCCCGCCGCACGTACGCGCGCAGGCCGTACGTGGGCGAGGCCGGCGCCTCGGTGCGTTTTCAGGGGCTCGGCGCCGTGAGATACCGATACACCGCGGGCGCCGGCCACGCCACGAGTCCTCGCGCGTCAGCGCCACGCTCGGCGGAAAGCGCAGGACGTACCGGGTCAGTGCCGGCCCCAGCAGCTGCGTGGCGGCCCGCGGATACACGGATGCCGGTGCGGGCGGCGAGTGTGATCTTTTCGCCTCCGGGGCAGGGTTCGAAGGGGAGCGAGCAGCTCGGTGAGAGTCCGCGGTCGGCTACGGAATGGCACTGATCAGGTGACATCTTGTGAGTCGGACGGCGGGCTGCTTCGGCGCGCTGTAGATTCGGCGGGTGCTCCCCCCGTACGTGGATCTTCGCCCGATCGGCAGATGCAATCTGAGCTGCCCTTTTTGCTTCGGGCCGCGCCACGAAATGCCCACCATGCGACGTGCGGAGGCACTCCGGATCGCTGCGACGCTGCGGCAGGAGGGGGTGCAGGGAGTGGTGATCTCGGGAGGCGAGCCCACGCTCCTGCCGTATCTCGGGGAACTGGTCCAGCAGTTGAGGATTCCCCTGCCGGACGGTGGAGTGCCGCCCCGGGTCGTGCTCAGTACGAATGGACTCGCACCGCTCAAGCGCATGCAAGGCGTGCTGCCGGGGCTGTCATGGATCGCGCTGCCGCTGGAATCGGCGGACGAGAGGGAGCACCGGGAACTCCGCAAAGGCGTCGCGCCACACCGGGAAAGAGTTCTCGGTCTGCTACGGGAAGTGCGGAAGAACCACCAACAGGTCAAGGTGAAACTGGGGACCGTCGTCACCCGGCGCAATCTCGACGGAGCCCCGCGCGTTCTCGATCTCATCGAGGACCCCTGCCGGCCCGACGTGTGGAAGGTCTACCAGATGTCGGAAAGCAACTACGGCGCCGACAACGCCGGTTGGCTCTCCGTCGGCGACGAGGAGTTCGAAGAGGTGGTGGCGCGCTGCCAGGAGGCAGCCGACCAGCGCGACGTCACCCTTCGCGTCTATCGGAACGCAGACCGGTCCGGTACGTACTTCTTCATCGACCCCGACTGCGAGGTCGTCGTCGTTGACGCGGGCGAGGAACGACGGCTCGGCAACTTCTTCGACGTGTCACGGGGCGACGGCGGGTATCCGTCCCCTCTGGTCCATCCGTTCAGCAACGCCGCCAATTTCGTCGGCACATATCCGGAAGCATCGAGAGGGCGGCGATGACAACGGCACACGTACGCGTGGGAGTCCAGGCCATCGTCCGCTCCGGTGGGCGCGTCCTGCTGGGGCTGCGGGCCAACACCTTCGGCGCGGGCACCTGGGGGCTGCCCGGCGGGCATCTGGAGATCGGCGAGACGCTGGTGGGTGCCGCGTGCCGGGAACTCGAGGAGGAGACCGGCGTGCGGGCCCGGGACGCGCGGGTCGTCTGTGTCACCGACCCGGACCCGGTCGCCAACCACCACATGCAGGTCGGCGTCGAGATCCCCGACTACACGGGTGAGGTCCTGGTGCGGGAGCCGGACCGGTGCGAGCGCTGGGAGTTCTGGCCGCTGGACGCGCTGCCGACGCCGTTGTTCGTGGGCTCGGTGGAGGTGCTGAACAAGGTCAGGGACGGGGCACTTCTCCCCTCCTGACGCTCGCCCTCATTCGCACGGAGGCGAGCGCCCCCATCTCGGAGCGCAGCGCGGCCTTGTGCTGTTCCTGGTTGGCCTCGAACTCCCTCCAGGTGCTGGAGAGTTCCCACTGAGCCTGGAACTCCTCCAGGCTGTCCGCGTAGTACCGGCTGTCCTTGCGGAACTCCACTTCGAAGACGCTCATGCCCCGTCGCGTCCGGCGCTGCGGATTCGACGTGATGTACGGCTCGAAGAACCCGACGTTCGAGGTGAGAAGGGTGGAGCCGCTGACGTCCAGGGAGGTGATCCGCAGCTCGATCAGCTCCGGGTAGATCGACTTGAGCAGCTGGTACGACTCGACCACGGGCAGGAAGGTGTTGTTGTACGACGGGCTGCTCTCCACCAGTTCCACGATGTTCTGGTAGTTGCCCGGTTCCGCGGCGGAGTCGTGCGGCATGAAGGCGGCGAGGCTGTTCCACGGGCTGCTGATCACGACGTTGAAACGGACCCCGCGCTCCAGCGCGTCCTTGACCCGGCCGTAGAAGAGCCGTGTCTCCTTCAGGAAGTAGGAGGCGCCGGCGTGGGCGATGAGCCGGATGATGCCGGTCTCCTCCTCCAGCGCCCGCCGTTTCGCGTCGTTGCGCTCGGTGTTCTGGTGGGGCTTGTACACCTTCTGGATGTGGTACGGGAGCTTGTCGTCCGGTGTGATGGCCGCCCGCATGTCCGCGAGTTCGTCCTGCAGGATGTGCGTCTGCGGATGCTCCTGGCCCAGGTCGGGGGAGGTGACGGCACGGGCGGCGGCGGTGACGAAGGCATGCACGGCGGCCTCCGTGCGCTCGTTGGCCTGACCGTCCCAGCCGCCCGCCGCCGCGAACTCCGTTGCCGCGAGAGTGGCTTGGGCGATGATCGTCTCGCGGTGCTCCAGACCCAGGGTCACCTGTGCGGTGACGTACAGGAGTTCCAGCGCCGCCAGGTTCTCCAGGCTCGGTTCCGCGTCGTGGCGTGCCGCGGCCAGCGCGACGCGGGCCCCGAGCGCGCGGGCGTGGTCGCCGCCCTCGCTCTCGACGAAGCGGGTCACCGACTGGCCGAAGCTGTCCACAGCGTTGTGCAGTTCCTGCTCGTCGCCGGACGCCCTGGCGAGGTCGAGGCGGACCCGGTCGGCGGTCAGCCGGGTCTCCAGGTCCTTGTCCTGTTCGTACTTGAGCGAGTCGAGCGCCTTGTTGGCCCAGATGGCGGCCGCGTCCGGATCGCCCAGCTGAAGGCTGACGACGCTCAGATTGGCGAGGATGGCCGGGACTTCGTAGGTCTCGTACTCATGGGCGCGGGTGAGCGCGCAGTCCAGTACCGCCATGGCCCGCACCAGGTCGCCCTGTTCGGCGAGCAGGGAGCCGAGGTGGTTCCAGAGTTCCGGCTCCCGGTACACGACCTGGTCGATCTCGGAGAGCCGCATGGCCCGCAGCGTCGTGTCGGTCAGGTCCGCCGCGGCCTTGTCGAGGCCGAGCGCCAGCAGCAGTTCGACCAGGTGGGCGTACCGGGCGATCCGCTCCGGTTCCTCCTCCCACACTGCCTGCCCGCTGCGCAGCCGGTCCACGTAGCTGATGAGCGCCGCCTCGGACTCCCGCGCGGAGGACTGCGTCTGTGTGCCGATGTCCTCGTGTTCCGCCTTTTCCTCGGCGACCGATATCGCTTCGTCGAGGTCACTGATTTCTTTCATCGATCAGATTCCTTCTTGCGGACGCCGTGCACGCCGGTTCGGCTCGGTCCTCGTCCAGCGCGGGCGCACGCTTCCGTATCCCCTGTCGTGGAGAACCTGGTTGGCCCGGGTGCGTTTTTCCGCCTTCTTGCCGCCGGTGACGTCGTCGAACAGCCTGAGCGCCTCCGCCACGGAGATGGCGAAGGCCTCGTCGCTTTCACGGGGTGAGGTGTCCCGGGGTTTCACCAGCAGACCGAGGACGACGGGCGGGTCCTGGCGGGTCTCCTCGATCGGGCTGCCGGCGTAGGCCGCAGGGTCGCGCAGGATGCGCTCGCAGCGCAGCCGCAGGGCCGTCACCGTGAGGTGGGGGCTCTCGTGATAGACGGCTTCGGGTTCGACGACGCTGCCCGTCAAGGGCTTGGGGTCGACGGAGACGGTCGCCCGCCAGGACTGCCCCTCCTGCGCCTCGCCGAAGGCGGTCGTCGCCAACGGCCCCGTGGTGCCGTTCAGTTCGAGTCTGAGCAGGGCGAGGTCCGAGGGTGTGTTGCCCCAGACGATGTGCGCGGGCGTGCCGTCTCGCAGATGCAGAAGCGGTTTCGTGGTGAGGACGTCCGGCCCGAGCGCGTGGGCGGTCGTCAGCGCGAAGGGGCGTGCGATACGCAGTCCGGACGCGAGGCGCTTTCCGGCGAGGTATAACTCGATCAAATGCTCGTCCCGCGCCATGGCCGGCCCCCTGTTTGTTCCGCTGTGCGTTCCAGAATTCTCACCCGGAACGAAGAGCGTTAACCGTGATCAGGTTTGCGCGACGCCTTCTTTCCGATGACTGTTTCCCATGTGGCGGAGGAGCTGGATGTGGTCACGCTCAGTTTGATTCCGAGGAATCGGCCGGCGGGTGAACGTCTGGATCTCCGTCGCTCGCCGTGAACGTCGGCCAGCAGCAGTTCGAGGAGTTCACTGTCGGCCTCCTCTGCCTCCTCGACGCGTTTCGTGAACTTCTTCCACAGGCCGTCCGCTTGGCTGGGGAGGCGGACGGCGGCGCCCTGCTGGTGCCATTCCTCCCATGCCTCCAGCCACCGCTGCACTCCGTCGAACGACTTCTCGCAGGCATGACGAAGCCGCTCGGAACTGTAGAGCTCGACGCGCGCGGCCAACGCGGCCGCGGAGTGCAGGGCCTCGCTGCGCACGCCTTCCAGCTCCGGTAGGTCGAAGCTGCGGCGGGTGTGGGCGCGGAGCTGGGCGTAGGTGTGCACGGTGCTCATGAGGTCGTCGTACGTGGCCACCCGGCGGTCCCAGAGTCTGCGGTCCCGTTCGCGTCTCGATGTCGCCCGTTGGGTGATCCAGGCGGCGCTGAGTGTGGCCGTCGCGCCCAGTGACGTACCGATGATCGCGGCTTCTGCCGGTGTGATGCGCACGCCGTCATGATGAGGAGGACGGGGGGCGGACGGAACACCTCCATCGCGATGGTCCTCGGGGCCGGAGTCACTCAGGTGAGTTCTGCGCCCCTTCCAGCAACCTTCGCAACAGGTCGGTCAGTTGGTCGGCCTGTTCGTCGTCGAGGGGGGACAGGGCCTGCGTCTGGGCGGCCAGGCCCGCTGTCACCGCCTCGTCGATGACGGCCAACCCCTTCTCTGTCAGGGTCACTTGGAGGCCGCGGCGGTCGTGGGGGTCGGGGGAGCGGCGGAGGAGGGCGGCGCGTTCGAGTTTGTCGAGGCGGCCCGTCATGCCGCCCGTGGTGAGCATCAGCGTCGAGGAGAGGCGGCGGGGGGAGAGGGTGTACGGCTCGCCGGCGCGGCGGAGGGTGGCGAGGACGTCGAACTCGCCGCGGGAGATGCCGTAGGGGGCGTACGCCTTCTCCACCCGGTCGCCCATCGCGCGGGAGAGGCGGTAGATCCGCCCGAAGACCTCCATGGCCCGGGTGTCGAGGTCGGGCCGCACGGCCGCCCACTGGTCGATGATCGCGTCGACGGCGTCCTTGCGCTGTGCACTCATGGGCCGAGTATCCGTGGGCACAGGGTTGCCCGCAAGAAAGTGGCTTGCGTGGAAGCGGATTGCGGGAAAGTAGCTTAGGAGTAAGCTACTTTCTGCCAAGCTGACTGAGGCACGTGCGTACCGAAGGGCTCGCCATGAACCGCACCGCCACCATCCTCCTCACCGCCCTCGCCCCCGTCTCCTGGGGCACCACCTACGCCGTCACCACCGAGCTCCTCCCCGCCGACCGGCCCCTTTTCACCGGCATGATGCGTGCGCTGCCCGCCGGACTCGTGCTGCTCGCCCTCGCCCGGGTGCTGCCGCGCGGTGTGTGGTGGGGGAAAGCGGCGGTGCTCGGGGCGTTGAACATCGGGGCCTTCTTCCCGCTGCTGTTCCTGTCGGCGTACCGGCTGCCGGGCGGGATGGCCGCGGTGGTCGGATCGGTCGGACCGCTGATCGTCGTCGGGCTGTCGGCCGTGCTGCTGGGGCAGCGGCCCACCACCCGGAGCGTGCTCACCGGGCTCGTGGCCGCGTTCGGCGTCAGCCTGGTCGTGCTCAAGGCGGCCGGTGCCCTCGACATCGTCGGTGTCACGGCGGCCTTCGCCTCCACCACCTCGATGTCCGCCGGGACCGTGCTGACCAAGCGCTGGGGCCGCCCCGACGGCGTGGGCCCGCTCGCGCTCACCGCCTGGCAGCTCACGGCCGGCGGCCTGCTCATCGCGCCGCTCGCCCTCCTCGTAGAGGGCGCCCCGCCCGCGCTCGACGGGCGTGCGGTCGGCGGCTACCTCTACCTCGCGCTGGCGAACACGGCGATCGCGTACTGGCTCTGGTTCCGCGGCATCGGCCGTCTCACCGCCACCCAGGTCACCTTCCTCGGCCCGCTCTCCCCGCTGACCGCGGCGGTCGTCGGCTGGGCGGCACTGGGGCAGACGCTCACGCCGCTGCAGCTGGCGGGCATGACGCTGGCCTTCGGGGCGACGGTGGCCGGGCAGCTGGGGGTACGGCAGCCCACCGTCAGCCGAACCTTCGGCCCCGCCGGGGGGAAGGGGACACCGGAGGCGCTGCGGGGCGTACCGAGGGCGTTGTAACGTCACCCCGTCCCCGCGTTACGCAACTCCCCGGAGGCACCCGTGGACGCAGGCAACTGTCCGGTGTGCGGGAAACCCCTCCCCGCGCGAGCCGGGCGTACCGGCCGCGGCTCCGTGTACTGCTCCGCCGCCTGCCGGCAGAAGGCCTACCGGGAACGGCGGCAGCCCCAGGGGCTCACCGTGCAGGGGCTCATCGACGACATCGGGCGGCAGGCGGGGCGGCTGGTCCCGCAGCCCGCGGACGCCCTCTACTCGACCGTCACCGAACTCTCGGAATCCGTCGCGCAGTTGAGGCGGGTGGCCCGCACGGTACGCGACACCACCCAGGACACCGGGAATTCCGCGGCTCCCGGAGATTCCGTAACAGCCACCCCCGTTACGCAACTGACCGAAACCGACTTCGCCGCCCTCACCGAGCAGTACCGCCGTGAGATCCAGGTGCACTGCTACCGCATGACGGGCTCCTACGACGAGGCCGAGGACCTCGTGCAGGAGACCTTCCTGCGGGCCTGGCGGGCGCGGGACGGCTTCCAGGGGCGGGCGAGCGCGCGGACCTGGCTGTACCGGATCGCCACCAACACCAGTCTGGATCTGCTGCGGCGGACCGCGCGCCGCCCGCAGCGGTACGAACCGGTGCCGGGGATGAACCACGGCGACGGGGAGCCGCCCGCGCGGATCACCTGGTTGCAGCCCTACCCCGACGACGAGATGCCCCTGACCGGGGAGCACGAGCAGCCCGAGTCCGCCGCGGTCTCCCGCGAGACCCTGGAGCTCGTCCTCCTCGCCGCGATCCAGCATCTGCCCCCGCGCCAGCGGGCCGCACTGGTCCTGCGCGACGCCCTCGGGCTGACCGCCGCCGAGACCGCCGAGGCCCTGGAGACCAGCGTGGCCTCCGTCAACAGCGCACTCCAGCGGGCCCGGCCCACCCTGCGCGAACACCTGCCCCGGGAGCGCTCGGACTGGCGGGCCACGGTGCCCACGGAGGGCCAACAAGCCGTACTGGACCGGTACATGGCCGCCGTCGGCCGCCTCGACTTCGACGCGATGGCCGCGCTGCTCACCGAGGACGCCACCCTCACCATGCCGCCGAACCCGTTCTGGTTCACCGGCCGGGACGCCATCGTCGACTTCGTGCGGGTCAGCCTCGACCCCGCCTCCCCCATGTTCTTCGGGCACTGGCGCAGCCTGCCCACCCGCGCCAACGGCCAGCTCGCCGCGGCGAACTACGTCCGCCGGCCCGGGACCGGCGTCTTCCGTGCCCAGGTCCTGGACGTCCTGCGCTTCGACGCGGACGGACACGGCGACCGCATCGCGGAGATCACCTCCTTCGAGCCGCACCTCTTCCCCGCGTTCGGACTTCCGCTGCGGCTGTGACGATGAGCATCGAGAGAGTCGTACGTCTGCATGGATGTCACGTACGAACCACTTCCAAGGAGCCACCATCATGCTGCTCACCGACAAGACCGCGATCGTCTACGGCGCCGGCGGTTCCATCGGCGGGGCCGTCGCCCGTGCCTTCGCCGAGCAGGGCGCCAGGGTCCACCTCGTCGGCCGCACCCGGGAGAGCCTGGAGGCCGTGGCCGCCGGCATCAAGGACGCCGAGGTCGCCGTCGTGGACGCGCTGGACGAGGCGGCCGTGGAGGCGCACGCCGAGCGGGTCGGGGACATCGACATCTCCATCAACCTGGTCACGCGCGGCGATGTGCAGGGCACGCCGCTGACCGAGATGCCGGTCGAGGACTTCATGCGGCCGGTCACCGACGGTCTGCGCGCCAACTTCCTCACCGCCCGTGCCGCCGGACGCCGTATGGCCGCACGCGGTTCCGGTGTGATCCTCGCCCTCAACAGCGGTTCCGCGCACGGCAGTCCGATGATGGGCGGCACCGGTCCGGCGGACGGGGCGATCGACACGCTCGTGCGCAACCTGGCCATCGAGCTGGGACCGCGCGGGGTGCGGGCGGTGGGGATGTGGGTGGCCGGGGTGCCCGAGACGTTCTCCGTCGAGAAGCTCGCCGCGGTGAACCCCGCGATCGACGAGGGTGCTGTCCGGGGCATCATCGACCAGCTGGCCGGGATGCGCATGACCCGCCGCAACCCCACCCTCGCCGAGGTCGCCGCCACCGCCGTGTTCCTCGCCTCCGACCACGCGGGCGGCATCACCGGCACCTTCGTCAACGCCACGGGCGGAATGGTGTCCGTCTGAGCCGGCGGCCCCGCCATCAGGTACGCAGCGTGCAGCCCGCCGTTCGTGCGGGGGCAGTTCGAATCACCAGAAACTGCAGCCGGGTGCCGGTGGCCGCGCAGACCCGGCTGCACAACGGGGGGCGGGAGGCGGAGGACCGGGGTCGTCCGCCTCCCGCAGGGGCCTACTGTCCTGCCTGGGCGTCCGCCGCCTGGGCCTTCAGCGCGCGCTCCACGCCCGCGCGGGACTCGGAGACGAGCCGGCGCAGGGCGGCGTTCGGCTCGGCCGCGGCCAGCCAGGCGTCCGTCCTGTCCAGGGTCTCCTGGGAGACCTGGAGCGACGGGTAGAGACCGACCGCGATCTGCTGGGCGATCTCGTGCGAACGGGACTCCCAGATGTCCTTGACCACCTCGAAGTACTTGTCCGTGTACGGCGCGAGCAGCTCCCGCTGGTCGGTCTGGACGAAGCCGCCGATGACGGCCTCCTGAACCGCGTTGGGCAGCTTGTCGGACTCGACGACCTGCGCCCAGGCCTCCGCCTTCGCCTCCTCGGTGGGCCGCGAGGCACGGGCGGTCGCCGCGTGGCGCTCACCCGCCGCGGTCTTGTCCCGCTCGTACTCGGCGGCGATCTCCGACTCGTCGTAGCGGCCCACGGCGGCCAGCCGCTGGACGAACGCCCAGCGCAGCTCCGTGTCGACGGCCAGGCCCTCGACGACCTGCGACCCGTCGAGCAGCCCCTCCAGGAGGTCCAGCTGCTCCGGCGTACGGGCCGTCGCCGCGAACGCCCGCGCCCAGGCCAGCTGGTGGTCGCTGCCCGCCGCCGCCGACCGCAGGTGGGCCAGCGTGGCGTCGGTCCAGCGGGTCAGCAGGGTCTCGCGGGCGGTGGGTGCGGCGTACAGCTCGATCGCCAGCTTCACCTGCCGGTGCAGCGACTGCACGACACCGATGTCGGACTCCTTGCCGATACCGGAGAGGACCAGGGAGAGGTAGTCGCGGGTGGCGAGCTCCGCGTCCCTCGTCATGTCCCACGCCGACGCCCAGCACAGCGCGCGCGGCAGCGAGGACTCGAAGTCGCCGAGGTGCTCGGTGACGAAGGCCAGCGACTGCTCGTCGAGGCGGACCTTGGCGTACGACAGGTCGTCGTCGTTGAGGAGCACGACCGCCGGACGGCGCTTGCCGACCAGCTGCGGTACGGCCGTCAGGTCACCGTCGACGTCCAGCTCGACGCGCTCGTCGCGCACCAGCTTGCCGCTGGCTTCGTCGAGTTCGTACAGGCCGACCGCGATGCGGTGGGGGCGAAGGGTCGGCTCACCCTTCGCGCCCGCCGGGAGCGCCGGGGCCTCCTGGCGGATGGCGAAGGAGGTGATGACACCGTTGCCGTCCGTCTCGATCTCCGGGCGCAGGATGTTGATGCCGGCCGTCTGCAGCCACTTCTGCGACCAGGTCCCGAGGTCACGGCCGGAGGTCTCCTCCAGCGCGCCCAGCAGGTCGGACAGGCGGGTGTTGCCGAACGCGTGGCGCTTGAAGTACGCCTGCACCCCGCCGAAGAACTCGTCCTCGCCGACGTAGGCGACGAGCTGCTTGAGCACGGAGGCGCCCTTGGCGTACGTGATGCCGTCGAAGTTGACGAGCACGTCGTCCAGGTCGCGGATCTCGGCCATGATCGGGTGCGTGGACGGCAGCTGGTCCTGGCGGTACGCCCACGTCTTCATGGAGTTGGCGAAGGTGGTCCAGGAGTGCGGCCACCGGCTGTCCGGGGCGTACGCCTGGCAGGCGATCGAGGTGTAGGTGGCGAACGACTCGTTCAGCCACAGGTCGTTCCACCACTCCATGGTGACCAGGTCGCCGAACCACATGTGGGCCAGCTCGTGGAGGATGGTCTCGGCGCGCATCTCGTACGCGGCGTCGGTCACCTTGGACCGGAAGACGTACTGGTCGCGGATGGTCACCGCGCCGGCGTTCTCCATCGCGCCCGCGTTGAACTCCGGCACGAACAGCTGGTCGTACTTCTTGAACGGGTACGCGTAGTCGAACTTCTCCTGGAACCACTCGAAGCCCTGCCGGGTGACCTCGAAGATGGCGTCCGAGTCGAGGTGTTCGGCGAGCGAGGGGCGACAGTAGATGCCGAGCGGGACGGACTGGCCGTCCTTCTCGTACACGCTGTGCACGGAGTGGTACGGGCCGACGATCAGGGCCGTGATGTACGACGAGATCCGCGGGGTCGGCTCGAAGACCCAGACGTCGTCCTTCGGCTCGGGCGTCGGGGAGTTGGAGATGACGGTCCAGCCGGTCGGCGCCTTCACGGTGAACTGGAAGGTGGCCTTCAGGTCCGGCTGCTCGAAGGAGGCGAAGACGCGCCGGGCGTCCGGCACCTCGAACTGCGTGTACAGGTACGCCTGCTGGTCGACCGGGTCGACGAAGCGGTGCAGGCCCTCACCGGTGTTGGTGTACGCCGCGTCGGCGACGACCCGCAGGATGTTGCGGCCCTCCAGCAGGCCCGGCAGGGCGATACGGGAGTCCGCGAAGACCTCCGCCGGGTCGAGCGGGTCCCCGTTCAGCGTGACCTCGTGAACCGTGGGAGCCACGAGGTCGATGAAGGACTCGGCGCCGTCCTCGGCGACGTCGAAGCGCACCGTGGTCACGGACCGGTAGGTACCGCCCTCCTGCGCGCCGGAGAGGTCGAGATCGATCTCGTAGGACTCGACGCTCAGCAGCTTCGCCCGCTGCTGAGCTTCGTCGCGAGTCAGGTTTGTGCCAGGCACGCGGTCATCTCCTCGTTATGTGTAGGTTCGGCGGTTCGGTCATCCTTCCACGAACTGTCTCCCACGGATCGGGGGATTACCCTGCGGTTCGGGGCCACCGCGTCCGATTTCCGCCGGTCATCCGTGCCCGTCCGCGCCAGCCTGGTCCCATGACGACCTACACCGCACTCCCCGTAGCACCTGTGGTCCTCAAGGAACTCCGCACCGCCGACGACGCCGGCCGCCCCCTGTCCCCCTTCCGGGACGAGGAGGGCGGTGCCCCGCTCCGCTGCTGCCTGCGCCGCAGCGAGCCCGGCGAGCGGATCGCGCTCGTCTCCTACGCGCCCCTGCGCCGCTGGGCGGCCGAGACCGGCGCCGAGCCCGGGGCGTACGACGAACAGGGCCCCGTCTTCGTCCACGCCGACGAGTGCGCGGGGCCGGACGGGCGCGACGGGTACCCCTTCGCCCACACGCACCGGACCGTCAGGCGCTACTCCGCCGACGGACGCATCCTCGGTGGGGAGCTGGTCGGGGCTCCCGACGACGACGCCTTCCGAAACGCGTTCGACGACCCGGCCGTGGCACTCGTCCACGTCCGGGCCGTCGAGTACGGCTGTTTCCTCTACGAGGTGCGCAGGCCGTAGGGCGCCTGTCCGGGGCCGGGCCTGCCGCGTCGGCCCCACCGGCCCGCCCGAGCGTACGGCTCCCGCGCGGCCCGGCCGGCAGACGCCGTTTCCGGCGGTCGGGCGCACGCTGCACCGGGTCGTGCTGCGGGTCCTTGCGCGAAGACGTCGTTTCGGTCCGCGCAGCCCGGCCGAGGCGTACCGACGACTCTGCGCGGGGGCACGCGGCGGCGAGCTCGCTCCGGCAGGCGAGTGCCGTTTCCGGCGGTCGGGCGCACGCTGCACCGGGTCGTGCTGCGGGTCCTT